>CAZBOC010000444.1:0-2114 GCA_964493225.1 uncultured Caulobacterales bacterium
TCCGACGCATTTCGCGGTGATCTTCGATTATTCCGCCGAGACGTTCCGCAACGGACTTTATGATCAGTACAAGGCGAACCGCGAGGAGCCGCCGGAGGATCTACGCCCGCAGTTTGCGATGGTGCGCGAGGCGACCCGCGCCTTCAACTGCCCCTGCATCGAGATGGAGGGCTTTGAGGCCGACGACATCATCGCGACTTACGCCCGCCAGATTGAAAAGGAGGGCGGGGAGTGCGTGATCATTTCCTCAGACAAGGATCTGATGCAGCTCGTCTCGGACCGCGTCACGATGTTCGATACGATGAAGAACAAGCGGATCGGGCGCAACGAAGTCGTCGAGAAATTCGGGCTCGGCCCTGAAAGGGTCGTCGACATTCAGGCGCTCGCCGGCGATTCCGTCGACAATGTTCCGGGCGTGCCGGGGATCGGCGTGAAGACCGCTGCGCTTCTACTGAAGGAGTATGGCGATCTTGAAACGCTCCTCGGCCGCGCGGGCGAGATCAAACAGAAAAAGCGGCGGGAAAACCTGATCGCGTTCGCCGACGACGCGCGCCTGTCAAAGGAACTTGTGACGCTTAAGGATGATCTGGATCTCGAATTTCCGATCACGGAGCTTGAAATGCCGTCGATCGATCCGGAAAGGCTTCTCGCATTTTGCAGGAAGATGGAGTTCAACACGCTGACGCGGCGGATCGCCGAGGCTTTCAATGTCGACGCGCCGGGCGCTGCGCCGGCTACGATTCCCGGGGCGGCCGAGAACGGCGCCGCGCCCGGCGAGCCGGCCTATGAGACGGTTTTTTCCGAGGAGGCGCTCGAGGCCTGGATTGCGGCGGCGCGCGAACGCGGGATCGTCGCCGTTGATACGGAGACGGACAGCCTCAACGCCATGGCGGCCAATCTTGTCGGCGGCTCCCTCGCCGCCGCGCCGGGGCGCGCCTGCTACATTCCCCTCGGCCACGGCGCCAACGGTCTCGCCTTCGACGATGAAAACGCCGCAAGGCAGATGAAGCTTGACAGGGCGCTGAAGATCCTGAAGCCGCTTCTGGAAGATCCGTCGGTCCTCAAGGTCGGCCAGAATCTGAAATATGACGTCCTCGTCCTTTCCCGTTACGGCGTCGACATAACGCCCCTCGACGATACGATGCTGATCTCCTACGCGCTTGATTGCGGCGCGGGGGCCCACAATATGGACGAACTCGCGCGGCGCCATCTCGGCCGCGACACCATCAAGTTTTCCGATGTCGCAGGGACGGGCAAAAACCAGAAGACCTTCGACGAGATCGAGATCGACAAGGCGGCGGCCTACGCCGC
Source organism: uncultured Caulobacterales bacterium (assembly GCA_964493225.1). GTDB lineage: Bacteria > Pseudomonadota > Alphaproteobacteria > Caulobacterales > Parvularculaceae > JAJFFW01. Next base: position 1,312 of record CAZBOC010000444.1, read on the forward strand.
CGAAGACGCCGACGTCACGCTGCGCTTGTTCAGCGTCCTGAAGCCGCGCCTTTCCGCCGAGAGCAAAACGACCGTATACGAAACGCTTGAGCGTCCGATGGTTCCGGTGCTCTCGGCGATGGAGCGCGAGGGGATCAAGGTCGATCCGTCAGTTCTTTCCAAACTCTCCGGCCATTTCGCCCAGCGCATGGGCGCTTATGAGGCCGAGGCTCACGCGATCGCCGGGGAGGCGTTCAATATCGGCTCGCCGAAACAGATCGCCGAAATCCTTTTCGGCAAGCTGGGGCTGCCCGGCGGCAAGAAGACCGCCAAGGGGGCCTGGTCCACCAAGGCGGATGTTCTGGAGCAACTGGCTGCAGAGGGACATGAGCTGCCGCGCGCCATCCTGAACTGGCGGGGCCTCTCGAAGCTCAAAAGCACCTATACGGATGCGTTGCCCGAAGACATCAGCGCGGAGACGGGGCGCATCCACACCTCCTATTCCCTAGCGGCGACGACGACGGGCCGGCTCGCCTCTACAGATCCCAATCTTCAGAATATTCCGATACGGACGGAAGACGGACGAAAGATTCGCACCGCCTTCATTCCGGAGAAGGGCAACGTGCTGATCTCCGCCGACTACAGCCAGATTGAATTGCGGCTGCTCGCCCATATCGCGGATCTGAAATCCATGAAGGCCGCCTTTGAAAGCGGGGTCGACATCCACGCCATGACGGCGTCGGAAATGTTCGGAACGCCGGTCGAGGGGATGGACCCGATGGTGCGCCGGCGCGCCAAGGCGATCAATTTCGGCATCATCTACG
>CAZBOC010000445.1:0-2109 GCA_964493225.1 uncultured Caulobacterales bacterium
GGATCAAGGTCGCCGAGACGCTTGTCGAGATCTTCCGGGTCGTTATGGGCGAAGATCTGCTTGTCGCAACGGCTGTGGCGAATGCCCTCGATCATCGAGGCGTGGTTCAGCGCGTCGGACAGAACGATGCAGCCTGGAATGCGTCCGGCCAGGGTCGAAAGACCGGTCCAGTTCGAAACGTAGCCCGACGTGAAGAGCAGCGCCGCCTCCTTGTCGTGCAGGTCTGCGAGCTCTTCCTCGAGAAGCACGTGGTAATGGTTGGTGCCTGAGATATTGCGCGTGCCTCCGGCGCCGGCTCCGCACTGGTCAAGGGCCTCGTGCATGGCGTTCAGCGCGTCCGGGTTCTGTCCCATTCCGAGATAGTCGTTGGAGCACCAGACGGTGACTTCTTTCGGACCCGTATCGCCATGGTTCCGGGCGCGGGGAAACGCGCCGGCCTGTCGCTCGATATTCGCGAATACGCGGTAGTTGCCCTCGTCGCGTAATCCTTCAAGTTGCGCTTTAAAGAAAGCCTCGTAGTTCATGTTTTTCTCCATTGCGACGACGCCCCTGAGCCGCACGGTTTATCCGACCGCACCGCCCATGCCCAGAGCGCTCCGTCAGGCAGAGGAACGCTCAGGGCGAGATGCTCAAGAACCGCCAGCCCCGCCAGGACGGCTAGCAAAGTGTAGCCGATCGACGGATGCGATCCATGCGGCGCGTTCAGCGCCAGATAACTGAGGACCGCGGCGACAGTCACTGTCGCCGTCAGCGCCGCCGGCAGAAACGCGGCGACCGGCCCCTTGTTGAAATAGGATTTCAGATAGGCGAGATGCACCGGCAGAAAGTGATCTGCGACGTTAGGCGCCCCGAAAAAGACGACCAGTTTGGCGCTCAGGCGCATCCCCCACAGGAGGAAAAAGGTCCACGCCGCGATCTGATTGGCCGCGCCCCAGCTGAGAACGGCGATAATCAAGGCGTGCAGCGCGATACCGAGTTCGTGGTGGATGATGGTCTCGGCGGATACGACGAAACGCCGCATCAGGGGGAGACCCGGCGGACACTCCGATTTCCGCGGGCCGCTGATGAAGCCGAGGAGAAACATCACCTCGTGCCACCCCCATAGGATGACGCCGGCCGCGAAACCGCCATAGGCCGCCGCGACGCTGGTGTCGCCCCGCAGGGCCACCAACGCCACCGAAGCGCAGCCGAGGGCGAAGCTCGCGCCGAGAGCGGTCCAGCCGAACGTGTGCCGCCCCCTGCGCACCAGCCACAAAATCAGGCCGGTGCTCGCCCACCATATGACAACCGCCGTCACCGCTGGTTGTATGAATTCGCCCATCGCCTCTCGCCAGTTTCCGGAGTTTCCGCGCCGCTGTTTCTACCAGACCGGCGCGAGGCGGACGTCCGCCGGCGCGACGTTCTTTTTCGTCGGCAGAAAATAGAGCCGCGCGAAGCTGAGGCCAGCCGACAGTCCCAGACCGAGACGTTTCAGCGGAGCCAGCAGGCCGCCGCGCTCCTTCGTCTCCTCCATTTTGTCGGCCGTTTTGCGCAGCCGCTCCAGGATCTCGAAGAAGGCGGGGTTGCGGATGTCGATCTCCACCGGGAAGACCTGGCGAGCGATTTCCGTCGTCGTTTCGAAAACCTTGAAATCGTAGGACGTCGGGTCAAGGCCGAGGGCCCTGTGGAAGTGGGGGCGGCGGTGGTCGCGAATATACATGGTGGCGAATACGGCGAGCAGGAAGAAGCGGATCCAGAGCTTGTTGGCGCCCTGAAGCGTCTTGGGCTCGGCGCGCATCAGAAGGGCGAACGCTTCGCCGTGACGAAATTCGTCATTACACCACTCTTCGAACCATTTGAAGATCGGATGGAAACGCAGCTCCGGATGGCGCTCCAACTGGCGGAAAATCGTGATGTAGCGCGCGTAGCCGATCTTCTCGGAAAGGTAGACGCTGTAGAAGATGAACTTCGGCTTGAAGAAGGTGTATTTTTTCGTCTTTGTCAGAAACCCGAGATCGACGCCGATTCCGAAGTCCTTGAGAACATAGTTGATAAAGCCGGCGTGGCGCGCTTCGTCGCGGCTCATATATTTGAACAGCGCCTTGATGTCGGGATTGTTCGCGCGCCGCG
>CAZBOC010000446.1:0-2080 GCA_964493225.1 uncultured Caulobacterales bacterium
GCGCTAGTGCGTTTCCTCGACGATTTCCACGGCGCCGCCCGACAGTTTCAGGGCGATCTCGCCGCGTTTCAGTTTGAGAGCGAGTTCGCCGAAAACTTCCCGGCGCCACCCCTTCAGGGCGCGGACATTCGCATCGTCATCGACCGCGATTTCCTCGATGTCCGCGGCCGACGCGATCAGTTTCGGCGCGACTGAATACTTTTCACACTGACGTTTTAGCAGGACGCGCAGAAGGTCGACGACATCCGGCGGGGGCGGCGTGCGCTGGCGATCCGCCGCGATGTCGGGAATCGCCTCGCGCGGCAGCGAGCGCCCGGCCCGGACCGCCTCGATGAGGCCCGCGCCCGCGCGTGAGCGTTCAAAGCCCGATGGCAGGGAGCGCGCGCGGCCGAGCTCCTTTTCGTCGGTCGGCTTCATCCTGGCGATCTCCAGGATTGTCTCGTCCTTGACGATCCGCCCGCGCGGCACGTTGCGCGTCTGGGCCTCGCGCTCGCGCCATTCGGCGAGTTTGATGAGGGGGCCGAGATCGCCGGGCCGCATCCCCCGCAGCTTCAGACGCCGCCATGCGTCTTCCGGGGCGGCCTCGTAGAGCGCCGGATCGACGAGCGTTTCCGTCTCCTCCTCGACCCAGCCCATGCGTCCCTCGCTCTGGAGGCGCTCGACGATCCGCCCGTAGGCCTCGCGCAGATAAGTGACGTCGGAGAGCGCATAGGCGAGTTGCGCATCGGTCAGCGGGCGGCGCGCCCAGTCGGTGAAGCGCGAGCCCTTGTCGATCCGCGCTCCCAGGAGATCGCGCATGAGCGGCTCATAGCCGATCTGGTCGCCGTAGCCGCAGGCCATGGCGGCGATCTGCGTGTCAAAGAGGGGCGCCGGGACCGCGCCCGTCAGCTTGTAGAAGATTTCCACGTCCTGCCGGGCTGCGTGGAAAACCTTGACGACATTCGCGTCGGTCATCGCATCGAGGAAAGGCGAGAGGTCGATCCCATCGGCCATCGGGTCGATGACGGCTTCAAGGTCGTCGGCGGCCGCCTGGATCAGGCACAGGATCGGCCAGTAGGTCTTCTCGCGCATGAACTCGGTGTCGACCGCGAAAAAGGGACGCTGGCGCAACTCTGCGGAGAATTCCGCGAGCGAAGCCGAATCGGAAATGACTTGCATGGCTTCGACCTAGCAACTCACGAACGCGACGTCATCATTTTGCGGCGCAAAAAAAACGGCCCCGGAAGACCGGGACCGTCGAACGCGTTCAACCGAGCGTGATTCAGGCGCCGCAGAGGCTGACCAGTTCAGCGATCGGCATGGCGATCGGTCCGGCTTTCAGCTCTGCGCACATGGACGCCCGCTGCAGGCGGACCGCTTCCTCGTTCGGCGCCGCTTCGCCCTTGAAGAAGACGCCGAACATCTCTTCGAAGGCGGACTTTTTCAAGACAGGCGGCGTGACGAGCTTCCAGTCGCCCTCGGAAGCGCCGATCTGTTCGCCGATATAGGCGAGCGTTTCCTGATAGGTCTTGGAGCCGTCGATGTAGCCGTGTTTCTGCGCGAGAGCGTTTCCGTAAATCATCGCGCCGTGCTCCTCGATGAGCGCCCGGCGATCCATGCCGCGGTTTTCGACGACGTGATCAAGGAAGTCCTCGTAAAACTCCTTGGCCGTGGCGTTCAGGAGATCCATTTCCCGCATGGTCATCGGGCGGAACGGGTTGCCCAGATCTTTGCCGAGGCCGGCGCCGATGAAATTCGTCTTGACGCCGCCGCGCGTTTCAACGCCGCCGCCAAAGATGCCGCCATCGAGCGCAACCGGGTCGTCATAATACTGAAAGTTGCCGAAATTGACGCCGACCGAGCCGATGATCGATCCGAAATCAGCGAAAATCTTGTCCGCGGCCGCCGTCGACCAGACGCCGCCCGACGCGGAAATCGTGTCGACATAGGCAATGATCGGCTTGCCGGCCGCTTTCACCGCGAGGACGCCGTCATGGATCGCCTCGGAGCCGACGATCGAACCGCCGGGGGTCGTCACGAACATCATTACGGCCTTGACGTCTTCGCTCTTGGCGGCCTCGAGCAGTTGCTCCTTCACCTC
>CAZBOC010000447.1:0-2062 GCA_964493225.1 uncultured Caulobacterales bacterium
TTCGGAACATTCCGAGGGGCCGGAGCTCCGTAAGACGCGGCTTGATCGCTAAATAAGCTGCGAAAAATCCGGCGAGCAAAGGCGCGAATGACGCGAGAAAACGCGGGTTCGTTATCGGCGCGTTCGAGAGATCAGCGAATTCCGCCGCCCAGAAGAGCCACGGCCCCGCAAGAATGATCGCGAAGACCGGATACAGGAGAAGAGAATTGAAGAGGTCCCCGATGCGATTACGCCAGTTCGTCTTCACCGCGATCAGGGTCGCCGCGTAGAGCTTCCCGCCGGAATATCCGATCGATATTGCCAGCATGGTGACGAATGCAATGCCCGCCGAACCCGACAATCAAGCCGCTTCGCTCGCGTTTCTTGAAAAGAGTTCGCGGAAGACGGGGAAGATGTCCTGGGGCCGCGCGATCCGCGTCTGGGCGAAATGGGGCCATTTCGGCCCGAAGGTGCGATAGGCGCGCCAGAGTTCCGCGCCTGAGTCTTCCGAGGAAAAGACCTCAAGCTCGCGCTCGTCGAGGATCTCGATATAGGCGTAGTACTGAGAAATCGGCATGACCTCTTCGTCGAGGATTTCAACGCAGCGCTTGGCGTCGCCCGACTGGGTGTAGCCGTCGGAGGCTTGCGCGACGTAGATGTTCCACTCGCCCGCCGGGAAGCGCTCGCCCTGCACCTCCAGCATTTTCTCAAGCGCGGTTGAGACGACGGTGCCGCCGGACTGGCGCGAATAGAAGAACGTCTCCTCGTCGACTTCTTCGGCGTGGTGCGTGTGCCGGATGAAGACGACCTCGACCTTTTCGTAGCGGCGCTTCAGGAAGAGGTAGAGCAGCATGTAGAAGCGCTTGGCGAGGTCCTTCTCGCGCTCGCCCATGGAGCCGGAAACGTCCATCAGGCAGAACATGACCGCCGCCGTCGTCGGCGTGGGCGTCGGCTCGAAGGCGTTGTAGCGCACGTCGAGGGGGTCGATATAGGGCGCCCAGCGGCGGCGGCGCTCCATCTCCTCGAGCCTGACGATGAGCGCTTTTCGCTCCTCGATTTCCGCTTCCGTCGGCTGGGCCTTTTTCTCAAGCTCGAACAGGCGGCCCTTCAGCTCGTTCATCTCCTTGGTCGAGGGGCGCGCGAGGGCGAGGCGGCGCCCATGGGCGTTTCGCATGGTGCGGATGAGATTGAGATTGGTCGGCGAGCCGACGACGGTGACGCCGGCGCGGCGATAGTCCGTCGACTTCACTTCTTTCAGGGAGCGCTTGATCAGGTTTGGCAGTTCCAGGTCTTCAAAGAAGATGTCGAGAAACTCGTCCTGGGTCAGGGTGAAGGCGAATTCGTCCTCGCCGTCGCCCTCGGTCGAGGCTTCCTTGCCGCGGCCCTGGCCGCCGCCCTTCGGCGGTTTTTTAAGGCGGTCGCCGGCGCCGAACTCCTTGTTGCCGGTATAGACGCCGCGGCGCTTGCCGGCGTCGGGGCTGAGGCGGAAGCGCGGCTCCTTCGTCGACTTCGTCGGGATGGTGATCTTCTCACCCCTGTCGAGCTCCTTCACGGAGCGGTCGCGCAGGGATTTGTTCACCGCCTCCTTGATTTGCGCGCGGGCGCGCTTGAGGAAGCGCTGGCGATTGCCGAGCGATTTACCCTTGGGGTTCTTGCGCCGGTCGATGAAGTGGAACTGGGTCATGATCCTTCAGCACGTAGCGAACAGGTTATGAGCGATTGTTCTTTCGTCGCTTACGACGCGCTACTCGCTCGCGCCTGTGCGCTCAACCCTACCCGGCCTTGTTCACCCGCATGTACCATTCGACGAGGCGGCGGACCTGGCGGGGGGTGTATCCGCGATCTTTCATGCGTTCGACGAAATTGTCGTGCTTCTCGGCGGTCTCGGAATCCTTTTTGGAATCGAATGAGATCACGGGGAGGAGATCCTCGACCTGGGAGAACATGCGTTTCTCGATCACCGAGCGCAGCTTCTCATAGGACGTCCAGGCCGGGTTCCGGCCCTCGTTGTTCGCCCGTGCGCGCAGGGCGAATTTGACGACCTCGTTGCGGAAATCCTTCGGATTGGCGATGCCGGCCGGCT
>CAZBOC010000448.1:0-2062 GCA_964493225.1 uncultured Caulobacterales bacterium
AGACGGTGGCGGACAACCGCGAAAAGCTCCTCCTCGATTTCTACGCCTATCGCGCCTCGGCGATTGAAGAGGGGCGCTCTGAAGACGTGAAGTCGTACCTTTTTCCGGCGCAAACCGACGGCGCGGCCGCGCGCAAGATCGCCGGGCTCCTGACGCAGCAGGGCGTCGAGGTGCAAGAAGCCGCAGCCGCCTTCTCCTCCTGCGGACGGAAATATGAGAAAGGCGCGAGCGCGAGCGACCTCGCCCAGCCGGCCAAGCGCCTCGTGCGCACGCTTCTCGACCGGGACGTCCCCCTCGACGAGGATTTCCTCGCCGAGCAGGAGCGCCTGCGTGAGAAGGATCTGCCTGATCAGATCTACGACGTCACGGCCTGGTCCCTGCCGCAGATGTTCGCCGTGGAGATGCATGCGTGCAACGCCGCGCCGGAGGGGGATTTCCGCGCTCATGGGCCGGAACTGGTCCGTCCCGGGACCGTTGCGAACCCCAAGGCGAGCGTCGCCTATCTCGTCGAGTGGGGCGAACGCCCGGCCGCGCGCCTGCTCGCCCACGCCTTCCGCAAGGGTCTCGCGGTGAAGTCTTCCGACAAGGCGTTCACCCTCGGCGGCGAGGAATACAATGCGGGCACGCTGATCTTTTCCGTCGACGACAATCCCGCCGACCTCGGGGAAACCCTCGCCGGGTTCGCCAAAGAGACGGGCGCGGACGTCGTCGGCGTCAATGACAGCTGGGTCACGGACGGGCCGAATTTCGGCTCGCGCAACGTCGTGACCATGCCGGCGCCGAAGATCGCCATCGCCTGGGACGCGCCGACGAGCGCCTATATGGCCGGAAACACGCGCTTCGTCATCGAGCGCCAGTTCGATTATCCCGCGACGGCGGTGCGCGTCGCCGACCTCAACGACCGCGACCTCGATCGCTTCGACGTTCTCATCCTCCCGGGCGAGGCCGGGTGGTACGGCGTCGGCTATAATGATGTTCTGAACGCGGATCGCCTCAAGAACTGGGTGCGCGGAGGCGGGGTCCTCGTGGCGACCGGCGGGGCGGTGCGCTGGCTCGCCGATCCGGATACGGACATGCTCTCCATCCGGCGCGAGGACGCGGTCCGCGAAGACGGGTCCGAGAACGGCGAAAACGGCGAACAGCAGGAAAAAACCTCCGTTCCCGGAACGCTCATAACATCCGAGGACGAACTGAAAGCGGCCGTTGCGCCGAAGCAGGAAAGCCCGGATTCGTCGGCGGGCGTCCTCGTCAGGGCCCATGTCGATCCCGATCACTGGCTCGGCGCGGGCGTCAAACCGACCCTGAACGTGCTCGCGCGCGGCTCCGCGATCTACACGCCCGCGCGTCTCGACGAGGGCGCGAACGTCGCGACCTTCGCCGGGCCCGACGAGGTCCTCCTCAGCGGCTATCTCTGGGAGGAAACAAAGGATCAGCTCGCCTTCAAACCCTTCGTGGTCGCCGAGCCCATGGGCGACGGTCACGTCATCGCCTTCACCCAGGACCCGACGGTCAGGGCCTATCTCGACGGGCTGAACGTCATCTTCATGAACGCCCTCTTCCGCGCGCCGGCGCACGCAAGCCCCGCGCGCTGAAACGGGCGCGCTCCGACGGCGGCTTGATTTCGGTCAAGCCGCCCGCGTGATTTCGGGCGCAGTCGCGCTTGGTAGTCGCGCTTGCGCGAAATTGCATCGGCGGGCGCTGCGCCGGCGACGTCCGCGCTTTTCCCGCGAGGGCGCGCGCGATAAACTGCCGATTATGAAAACGCTGGAGATCTCCACTCGGCTCGACGCGCCGCCCGAAGTCGTGCGCGATCACGCCGGCCGCTCGGCGCTTCTGCAATACGTCACGAGAGGCGTGATGAAATTCGCACCCGTCGAGCCTCCGGAATTTCCCGAATATTGGCGGCCGGGACGATACAAGGTGAGGATGTACTGGAAGGGTTTTCTTCCGATCGGCTGGCAGGAGATCGTGATCGAGCCGCAGCCGATGAAAGGGGACGTCTGGTCCATCCGCGACAACGGCCGCGGTCCCCTCGCGCGGACGTGGGACCACGTGATCGAGG
>CAZBOC010000449.1:0-2059 GCA_964493225.1 uncultured Caulobacterales bacterium
GGCTTGAAATTCGTTTGACATGGATAACCGCTCCCTTGCTGATGATGGGAACGGCGTACCACAACAATTGGGGCGCCGCGATGGCGGGCGGCGCCCGTTCGCAATACTAGGCGTGCAAAATCAAAGAGACCGGGCTTCGCCCTTAAGCTTCAGCGACCTTGTCCTGGGTCTTCGTTTCGAAGTCGCTCGCGTCGTGGCGCTCGTGGAGCTGGCTTTCCGGCTCGCCCCAGGCGCGGTTGACCATGCGCCCGCGCCTCGCCGCCGGGCGCGCCGCTATTTCATCCGTCCACCGAACGACATTCTCGTAGGATTTCACGTCGAGGAAGTCCGCAGCCTCATAGAGAACGCCTTTGACGAGCCCGCCATACCAGGGCCAGACGGCGATATCCGCGATCGTATAATCCTCGCCCGCGAGATAGCGATTGTCCTTCAACCGCCGGTCGAGAACGTCGAGCTGGCGTTTGACCTCCATGGCGTAGCGGTTGATGGCGTATTCGATTTTCACCGGCGCATAGGCGTAGAAGTGCCCGAAGCCGCCGCCGAGGAACGGGGCCGATCCCATCTGCCAGAAGAGCCAGTTCATGGCTTCGGTTCGCGCGGCGCCGCCGGCGGGAAGAAAAGCGCCGAATTTCTCCGCGAGGTGGACGAGGATCGCGCCTGATTCGAACACCCGCACCGGTTCGGGACCGGAGCGGTCGAGGAGCGCGGGGATCTTGGAGTTCGGATTGATCTCCACGAAGCCTGAGCCGAATTGCTGGCCTTCCTGAATATTGATCAGCCAGGCGTCGTATTCCGCGCCGGCGTGGCCGGCTTCGAGGAGCTCCTCGAACATCACCGTCGCCTTGACGCCGTTCGGGGTTGCGAGCGAGTAGAGCTGGAACGGATGCTCGCCGACGGGGAGTTCCTTTTCGTGGGTCGGCCCGGCGACGGGGCGATTGATCGAGGCGAAGCGCCCGCCGCTTTCCTTGTCCCATGTCCAGACATCCGGCGGCGTGTATTCTGACAGTTCCTGGCTCATGGCGCGCTCCTTCGGCGTCGGCGTTGCGGGGATCCGTTCGTCGCCGGAAATCTGGTCGCGCCGGCGCCAAGGCGCAACCCGCTCGCGCAGAGGTGAACGGCCCGCGCCGGACAGCCGATCAGCGGCCGGCGCCCATTGTTCTGTCCAGAGAATGATCGCCGGCGGGAGACCGGATTTGCCCCGGGCGGTCAACAATCCCTATAGTACTCGGATCGTCGCCAAGTCCTGTTTTCCCATGTCCCTTTTTTCCCATATCCCGACGCGCGCCTCCGGCGCCGCGCCGACCGCGGTGCTGGGGCCGACCAATACGGGGAAGACCTATTTCGCGATCGAGCGCATGCTCTCGCACCCGACGGGCGTCATCGGCTTCCCCCTCAGGCTTCTCGCCCGCGAGGTCTACGACAAGCTCGTCGCGCGGCGCTCGCAACACGAGATCGCCCTCGTCACGGGGGAAGAGAAAATCATCCCGCGCGATCCGCGCTACTGGGTGGCGACGGTCGAGGCGATGCCCCTCGAACGCGGCGCCCATTTCGTCGCGATCGACGAGATCCAGCTCGCCGCCGACCCGGAACGGGGCCGCGTCTTCACCTCCCGCCTCCTCCATGCCCGCGGGACCCGTGAGACCCTGTTCCTCGGCTCGGAGACCATGCGCCCGATCCTGAAGCGGCTATTTCCCGAAATCGACTTCGTCTCCCGCGAGCGGCTTTCGGTGCTTTCTTATGCGGGGCCGAAGAAAGTCACGCGCCTGCCGCGGCGGACCGCCGTCGTCGCGTTTTCCGCCGACACCGTCTACGCCGTCGCGGAGTTAATCCGCCGCCAGCGGGGCGGGGCCGCCGTCGTCCTCGGCGCGCTTTCGCCGCGCACCCGCAACGCCCAGGCGGAACTTTATCAGTCCGGCGAGGTCGATTACCTCGTCGCGACGGACGCCATCGGCATGGGGCTGAACATGGACATCGACCATGTCGCCTTCGCCGCCCGGCGGAAATTCGACGGCCGCGGCCCCCGTCAGCTCCGGAACGACGAGCTCGCCCAGATCGCCGG
>CAZBOC010000450.1:0-2054 GCA_964493225.1 uncultured Caulobacterales bacterium
TCTTCGAAGTGCTCTATGATACCCAGGGCTATCTTGTCGGCGCCGGCGACATTCTGTACGGCCGGTTGAAATGGCGTGGGCGGACGAAAGAAAAAGGCTATTACCGCTTCGCCAGCGCCAACGGCGACAAGGTCGACTATTACGACCGAGCCGGCCAGAGCGCCAAACGGCTCCTGATGAAAACGCCGATAGACGGCGCGCGTCTTTCCTCCGGGTTCGGAACGCGCAAGCATCCGATCCTTGGCTATCGCAAGGCGCACAAGGGCGTCGACTTCGCAGCCGCGCGAGGCACGCCGATCTACGCCGCCGGCGACGGCGTAGTCGAACGCGCCAACCGCTATGGCAGTTTCGGCAATTACATCCGCATACGCCACGCCAATGGCTACAAGACGGCCTATGCGCATCTCAAGGGCTTCCGCCGCGGGATCCGGGCGGGCAAGCGGGTGCGCCAGGGCGACGTGATCGCCTATGTCGGCACCACGGGTCGCTCGACCGGCCCGCACCTTCACTACGAGGTGCACTTGAACGGCAAGGCGGTCAATCCGCAGAAATTGAAGATTGCGACGGGCGTGCAGCTCAAGGGCTCGGCGCTCGAAGCCTTCAACGCGGCGCGCGACAGCATCGAAGCCATGCGCGCTGCGCCGGAGCCGGGAGAGGCGGTCTACGCTGAAGACGAAGCGGCGACGCGCGCGTCTCTCTGACCCGCCACTTGGCCGGGACGACGTCTTTCACCGCGTGAGACCGCACCGGCCGGACCAAGGACCTTATACCAAAGGCCCGAAATTCTGACGCATCGAAATTCCGGACTTCCGCGCATAGGCGCGGGCGCGCCCTGGCGTCTTTTCGCGAGCTTGCCAACGGTCCAAAGGTCTTTCATTTGGGCCGTTGGTGTTATGCGGCGATCGTCTCAGCCGCTGCGTTTTATTTCTTTCAGAACCTCGCGGGCGTAGGTCTCGACGTCGACGTCGCCGGTCGCACGGCCCTCAAGCCGCTGTTTGACAAGGTGGGGAATCTGATCCGGGTCGAGATCGCCGAGGGCGTTCACCGTCTGTCGGATCAGCGCTTTCAGCGCGGCGTCCTTGTCGGGCGTCCAACCGCTGCGCTTATCGTCCATCGGCTTTCTCCTCCTCACACGACATCCCGCGTCAGTTGATCGTCGCGCCTTCCGGCGGCGCGTCGCCGCCGAGCGAGGCTGCGGGGCGCAAGGCCGCCGGCCGGCCGTTGATCGTCAGCCCGCCTGGATCGGCGGAGATCTCGAGCGCGTCGCCATCCATGATCTCGCCGGCGAGGATCAACTCCGCGAGCGGGTCCTGCAGCGATTTCTGGATGACCCGTTTGAGCGGACGGGCTCCGTAGACCGGATCATAGCCCGCATCGCCGAGCCAGGCCCGCGCCTTGTCGTCGAGCGAGATCGTCAGTTTGCGGTCTTCCAACAGGCGCTGCAGCCGCGCGATCTGGATGTCGACGATGGCGTCCATATTGGCGCGACTCAGGCGGTGGAAGAGAATGATTTCATCAAGCCGGTTGAGAAATTCCGGTCGGAAGCGCGCGCGCACGGCGTCCATGACAAGCGGGCGAACCGCTGCGGAGTCCTCGCCTTCGGGCTGGGCGGCAAGATGCTCCGCACCAAGATTAGACGTCAGGATGATCAGCGTGTTCTTGAAGTCGACGGTGCGCCCCTGTCCGTCCGTCAAGCGCCCGTCGTCAAGCACCTGCAGTAGGACGTTGAAAACATCCGGATGCGCCTTTTCGACCTCGTCGAAAAGGATCACCTGATAGGGACGCCTGCGGACAGTCTCCGTCAGGACGCCCCCTTCCTCATAGCCGACATAGCCCGGCGGCGCGCCGATCAGGCGGGCGACGGAGTGTTTCTCCATGAACTCCGACATGTCGATCCGGGCGATCGCAGCGTCGTCGTCGAAGAGAAACTCCGCGAGCGCCTTCGTCAGTTCGGTCTTGCCGACGCCGGTGGGCCCGAGGAAGAGGAACGAGCCCATCGGCCGGTAGGGATCATGAAGCCCGGCGCGGGCGCGCGGATCGGCGGCCGAGACGGC
>CAZBOC010000451.1:0-2037 GCA_964493225.1 uncultured Caulobacterales bacterium
TGCTCCGCGCTCTGTTTCGGCGCGCTTTTCGGCTATATCAGCGCCTCGGAACAGATCTTTCTCGAGACCTTCGATCTCGGCGCGCGGTTTCCCCTCGCCTTCGCCTTCATCGCCGGCGCGCTTGCGGCGGCGACGCTCACGAATGCGCGCCTCGTCGGGCGCTTCGGCATGCGGCGGATCACCCATGGCGCGGTTCTCGGCTTCGTCATCGCCAATATCCTGCACATCGCGATCAATCTGACCGTCGGCGACAATCTTGCGGTGTTTCTCATTTTCATGGGCGCATCTTTTTTCGCCCTCGGGCTGATCGGTCCCAATTGCGGCGCGATTGCGCTCGAGCCCATGGGCCACATCGCCGGGGCCGCAGCGGCGGCGAACGGATTTGCGGGAACGACCATAGCGGGCTTTCTCGGCGCGGTGATCGGCCGCTTCTACAATGGCGAGACCCGGCCGATCGTCATCGGCTTTGCTGTTCTCGGGATCACGGCCTTCGGCGTGATTGTCGCGGTTGAGCGCGGCGGGCTCTTCCAGACGGGCCCCGGCGAGGCCGCCCGACCTTGAGCGGACGGCGCGTCTGTCTCGGCGTCTTCATCGGCGCCCACGGCGTGCGAGGCGCCGCCAAGGTCAAGGCGTTCACCGAAAAGGCCGAAGACGTCGCCGCTTACGGACCCGTCGTCACCGAGAACGGCGCGCGCCAGTTCACGCTCTCGGTCCTGCGCGAGGCGAAGCCCGGCGTCGTCATCGTAACGGCGCCCGAAATCGAAAGCCGCGAGGACGCGGCGGGCCTCAACCAGACGAAAATCTACGTGCCGCGGGACAGGCTTCCGCAAACCCGGGACGCGGACGAGCACTACCTTGAAGACCTCGTTGGCATGACCGCGAGGTCGCAGGCGGGCGCGCCCGTCGGCCGGGTCTCGGCGGTCCACAATTTCGGCGCCGGCGCCCTCCTCGAATTGCGCGACGTTCCGCACGTCAAGGGCGCTCATCTCATCCCGTTCACCCGCGAAGCGGTTCCCGAGGTCGACGTTGAATCCGGCGCCGTAACGATCTCTGAGCCTTACGCGCCAAGGCCGGACGACGGGGATGATTCCTCCGGCGCGGATTGACGCCCGTCGCGGCGCTGGCGCGGCGCGGATTTCGACGGTATGCTGCGCGCCGGATCCGCGGGCGGCACCATGGCGCGGATCTCGCTTGGGGCGCTTCGGTCCGCCTTGTCGGGCGACCGGGACGATAACGATCAGGGGACCGGGGCTGCGTGGAACGGTTATTGTCGATGACGGCCATCGCCGCGCTGGCGATCGGACTGGCGATCAGCGAAGCGGCGCGCTTCGCGGACCGCGAGGCGGCGCACGAGCGCGAACGGGAAGTGGCGGCCAACCTCACTGCCGCGCGGAGCGAAGCCCAGTCAGCCCTTGCAGCGGTGATCCAGCCGGAGACGATCGAAAGCGCAGACCGCTCTGTCTACCTGGTGACGGTCGACGGCAATCCGAACGGCACGGCCTTCGTGGTCGACCGCGACCGCGGCATACTGGCGACCGCGGCCCATGTCGTCGACTCCCTGCCGCTTGACGAGGACGATCGCCGTATCGAGATCCTCAATCAGCACACGGGCGCGCGGATCCCCGTCGCCGCCGCGCGCATGCACGCCGGCTACGGCTCGTTTTCGCGCGCCGTCGAGGCCTATCAGCCGATGCGCCGCGACACGAAGCTGACCCGCCCGCGCGTGGTCGCCGTGGAGGAGACGCCTTTCGACGCCGGGGTGATCGTGGTGGAGCCGATCGACGCCCGGAGCGGGGCGAACGTCCTCGGCCCGAATCTGCCGCTGGCGTCGGAAGACACGCTGACCAACCTGCGCGCAGGCGATCCGATCGCGATCATCGGCTTCCCCCGCGACCGCGTGGGCGGCGGGCAGCTCGGGGCCGTCGCGGACAGCCGCGCCGAACGCGGCGTCATATCCGCCATGGTCGCGCCCGTCGACAACGCGCGCATCGCCCGCGATCCGGCCATCGCCAATCTCATCGTCCACCGCATGGCGAC
>CAZBOC010000452.1:0-2020 GCA_964493225.1 uncultured Caulobacterales bacterium
TCAAAAAGAAGATGCAGCGCGAAGGCACGTTCCGGGAAATGAAGCGCCGGAAATTCTACGAGAAGCCCTCAGAAAAGAAGGCCCGTCAAAAGGCCGAGGCCGTGCGACGCGCGCGCAAGCTTGTGCGCAAGCGCATGCAGCGCGAAGGCCTGCTCTGACTGTCTTCCGCCGACGGCTCAGTGAAAGCCGGTTTGACCGTTTATAAACAGTGTCTTGGCTGCGCCTCTTCGCTGTTTGAAAGAAGCGGACCAACTCGCATATGAAACGCCGCCCCTGTGGCCCGGTTCCCGTCTGCGTCACGGAATTTTATTCTTAACGTTAATGGAATTTATTGAGGCTCAGGCTATCATTGCGCCTCGACGCATGACGACAACAAGCGCGTTCCGGGGTGGTAATGAAAACGAAGATCATGGCGTTCGCCGGCGCCGCTCTCGCCGGCACTCTATTTATCGACGGAGCCGCCGCTCAACAGTCGATCGACGAGCCTTATCTCGATCCGATTTTCGGCACGAAAAGGCCGGCGCCCAAGCAGCCGGAGGTCATAAACGATGAAGAGTACGCCGGCGAGGTCCAGCGCGCGCGCGGCCTTGTCGGGATCCTGACCTTCCTGACGCCGGACACGACGGACCTCAGCGTCGGCGTCGGCCCGGTGGTTCAGCCTGATTATTTCGGATCGGATGATTTCGAACTGGAGGCCGATCCACAGGTCTATGTTAAATTCCGAAACTTCGTCTTCCTCGACGACGACGGCGCCGATTTCGCGCTCTTCGGCTTTTCCGGCTTCAGTTTCGGCCCGTCGCTGCGCATCGTTGGCGACAGGCGCGAAAACGAAAACCCGGCCCTTGTCGGTCTCGGCGACATCGGCACCACCTTCGAACTCGGCGGCTTCGCGGCGACGACCTTCGCCGACAGCGTGTCATTCCGTTTCAAGGTGCGCCGAGGCGTCGCGACCGGCCATCGCGGCCTGATCGTCGACGCGTCTTCGACGGCGCTCTTGTTCCGCTGGGGACCGGTTTCGACGTCAGTGACGGGACAGACCTCCTGGATCGGGGAAAATTACGCCGACGCCTTCTTTTCCGTCACGCCCGACCAGTCGCTGGCGTCGGGGCTGGCTGAATATGATGCGCAGCGCGGGTTTCGCGACGTCGGCGGATCATTCAACGCCTACATCAATGTCGGCAAACGCTGGTCGATCAATCCGTATATTTCCTATCGTTATGTCCTGGACGAATACGCCGAAACGCCCATCATCCGGGATTTAGGCGACCGCAATCAATTCGTGGTCGGCTTTCATCTGATGCGTGAATTCTCGTTCAACATGTTCAACTGATCCGCCCCGGAGCCGCGCCGCGACCTGAATGGGACGCCGCCTTAACGGGACGCAGCGTCAGTGGGGCGCGGCTTCGGGGGCGCATCGGACCCGAGCTGCATTAAAGGGCCGGGAACGACGCCAGT
This sequence comes from uncultured Caulobacterales bacterium, assembly GCA_964493225.1. Classification (GTDB taxonomy): domain Bacteria; phylum Pseudomonadota; class Alphaproteobacteria; order Caulobacterales; family Parvularculaceae; genus JAJFFW01. The sequence goes on from CAZBOC010000452.1 coordinate 1,456, forward strand.
CGCCATCCCCGGCCAAGCTGCACGATGGAGAACGTGCTGGTGATGAAGTCTTCCGACAGCGCCGCCTAGAACAGGAAGTCGAACATATCCTGCGTGACCACGGCCCCGCCAATCAGCTCGGCCTTGTCCGGATTATCGCTCGAAAAGCCTCCGGCGAAAGACGACAGCAACGGCGACCCTGCGACCTGGGAGACGCTCGCGGCCGCCGGCGCAACGATCGAGGCCCCCTCTTTGACCAGCAGCTGGCCGTTGTCGTAGAGCGTCCGGGCGTCGAGGAACCAGTTGTAGCTGAACTGGGCGGCGAGCGTCGGCGCGGCGCCGCCTCCCGTTCCATCCGCGTCGATGAACATCGCCACCGCAGGGACGCCGCCTGCGAAGGTCGTCTGAAAAATCACATAGTCGGCGATGTCGTCCGCTAACGGATCGAAACCGGTTACGAGCTCGGAGACGTCGATGACGTCCTCGTTGGCCTGAAAACCGATGACGGTGTCCCCGTTCAGAAGATTGTCGAAGACAAACGTGTCCTTGCCCGTGGCGCCGAAGGGATTGCTAGAGCCCTGGAGAA
>CAZBOC010000453.1:0-2019 GCA_964493225.1 uncultured Caulobacterales bacterium
CTGTTTGACCGACAGCGAATAGCCGCGGAAATCATGGCCGACGACGATGCGGGGCGCGACCCCCATCTCGCGGATCAGCGTCCCGAGGCCGAGCCCCAGGGCCTGGATTCCCAGAAGGTTGATCTCCTTTTCGAGGACCCAGCGCGCGTCATATTCGCGAAATCCCGTCGGCTTGACGAGGGGCGTGACCTCGTATTCGAGGGTGTTCGGCTGAAGCTCGGGCAGGGGCTTGGGCAGCATGGGAGGATCCTCTCCTGACGGAATTTCGGGGCGCACCATAGGACGCGCCGATACTGACGCAAGTCGGGGTGGAGGAAGGCGGTTAACAAAGCCTTTTCGCGCCGCTGGCCCTCGTCGCCGATGCGCTCCATAGTCGAGAAAAAAAGTCGTGAGCGGGGGCTTTCCATGGTCGAGGTGCTTTCAGATCCGGCGCTTGAGGCGGGGCTGCGCGGCCAGAGCGCGCTGGGCCTCGTCGCCTTTGTCGCCATCGCCTGGGCGTTCTCGAGCGGGAAGGGCCGGTTTCCCGTCTTCGCCGCCGTCTGGACGATCGCCGCGCAGATCGCGATCGCCGCGCTCCTCCTCTATCTTCCGCCGGCGCGCGAGGCGCTTGTCTCCCTGCGCGGCGCCGTCGAGGCGCTGCAGGCGGCGACGACGGTGGGCACGTCCTTCGTCTTCGGCTATCTCGGCGGCGCCGAGCCGCCTTTCGCCGTGACGAACGAAGGCGCGCTGTTCAATTTCGCCTTCGGGGCCCTGCCGCTGGTGATCTTCTTCTCCGGCCTGTCGTCGTTGTTCTGGCACTGGGGCGTTCTGAAGATTTTCGTACGGGGATTTGCGTTCTTCCTGGAGCGGATCTTTCGCATCGGCGGCGCCGTGGCGCTCTCGTCGGCGGCGAATACGTTTCTTGGCCAGACCGAAGCGCCCCTGATGGTCCGCCCCTTTCTGGAGCGTGTGTCGCGGGCGGAGCTTTTCATCATCATCACCGGCGGTTTCGCCACCGTCGCGGGATCCGTGATGGCGCTCTATTCGATCGTTCTCGCCAATATCGACCCGTCGATCCTCGGGCACATCATCGTGGCCTCGATCATCTCGGTGCCCGCGGCCATCCTGATGGCGCAGGTGATGATGCCTGCCGAAAGGGAAGAAGCGCCGACGGGCGCGGACGCGGCGGACGATTTCGCCTATGCAAGCTCCATGGACGCCTTCATGCGCGGGGTCACCGACGGGCTCTCGCTTTATCTCAACATCATCGCCGCGCTGATCGCCTTCACGGCGTTCGCGGCGCTGATCGACATCATCCTCGCCCAGGCGCCCGATATCCTCGGCGCGCCCTTGACGCTGGAGCGGATTTTTGGCTGGGTCTTCGCGCCCCTGATGTGGCTCGCTGGCGTTCCGTGGGCGGAGGCCCATGCGGCGGGGTCGCTCATGGGGATCAAGACGGCGGTGAACGAGCTTGTCGCCTATGTCGCCCTCGCCGACGCGCCGCCGGGAACCTTTTCGGAGCGCTCGCTCCTGATCATCATTTACGCGCTGTGCGGCTTTGCGAATTTCGCGAGCCTCGGCATCGTCATCGGCGGGCTGACCGTGCTTGCGCCGGAGCGCCGCCGGGACGTCATCGACCTCGCCCCGCGCGCCCTTGTCGCCGGCACCCTCGCCACGCTAATGACGGGCGCGGTGATCGGATTGATCTGGGTGGGCTGAGATGAGCAAGGACGGATCGAGAAGCTGGAAGAGGGGCGCCTGCCATTGCGGCGCGGTCACTTTCGAGGCGGGCCTGCCCGACGAGATTCACGTCCATGAGTGCAATTGCTCGATCTGCGGGAAGATCGGCTTCCTCCATATCATCACGCCGAAATCGCGTTTTTGCCTCTTGTCGGGTGAAGATCAGCTAACGGAGTATACGTTCAACACCGGGGTCGCCAAACATCGCTTCTGCAGAATCTGCGGCGTCAAACCCTTCTATATCCCGCGCTCCAATCCCGACGGCTATTCGGTGAACCTGCGCTGCATGGACCGCGACCA
>CAZBOC010000454.1:0-2019 GCA_964493225.1 uncultured Caulobacterales bacterium
GCGAGAAGACGCCTCAATCGCGGCGACAGGCTCGGCGCGGCGGATGCGCTGACCGGGTGGAACAAGGCGACCGTCGGCGGCGTCCTGAGGCCGGTTGCGGGGCTGACCCGCCGGCGCGCCGCGGAGCGCGCGCTGTTCCTGACCCCGGTCACGCCGCCGGTGGTCAACAATCCCGAGGAGCTTGACGAGAACTCGCGCGTCACCCCGGTCGAGGACGCCCCGCGGCGCGGCAATCTGGGCGAAAGCCGCACGATCCAGGGCGCGACGGTCGCCGGCGGCGCCGGCGCTGCGGCGTCCACGATGGGCCGCAACGATGCGCGCGAGCTCGACGACGTGGAGACCCGCATCGAGGAAGGAGACCCGTTTATCCTTGAGGGAGACGCCTCCGATGACGCCGCCGCGGGCGAAACCGCCGAAGACACCGAAGAGCAGCCCGACGTCGCCCCTCCGCCCGCACCTCAGGACGACGCGGCGATTGAGGGCGAACCCTCCGACGACGACACGGGCGACGAAGATGCGGCGACAGGCGAGGCGGGCGAGGACGCCGGCGGCGGCCAGACGGAAACGGTCGAGGTCGACCCCATGCGTCCTTCGAAAAATGACAAGCACGCCGCCGACGCCCAGATCCAATTTGCGCTCCTGATACTGATCATCCTCGCCGTCGCCTTCATCATCTTCTCTCGGATCGATGACTGGCTGAATTACAGACGGTGATCGCAGGCGCTTCAGCGCGTGAAATTCGCGCCGCCTTGCAAGGCTCCCCCCTATATTATCCGTATGCGTATGGTATCGCCTCGCTGCTGAGCCGCCCGGAATCGCGCTCCGGGCGATACGGATAGAATTCGCCGACAGGGGATATTCGACGGTGAAGCCTCAACATCGCATTTCGCTGTTGATACCGGCGCTGTCGTCAACAGTGTTCGAAGGATGACCTGGTCCAAATCTGAACAGGCCGGCCGACCTCGTCGATGAGCGGCTTGAAACCGCAACCCGGTCCCCCGTCGCCTCGCCCCTACTCCACCCGCCTCGTGCGGAAGCGGGTGACCTGGAGCTGGCCGGCTTTCAGCGCGTCGAGGCGTTCCGCCCACAGATGGGCGTAACGGCTCAGCACCCTCAGGCGGGCGGCGCGTCGCCCGGCGTCCTGGATCTTGCTGGCCTCCTCATAGGCGCTCTTCCAGTTTCCCCAGCCATTGGTGACGAGCGGCATGAAGGCGCGCGTTTCATCCTCGACGTCGGCGACGCGCAGCCCCGCATCCTCCAGCATCGCCGCGTAATCGCCGGAGGGCTTCGGCGCGCCCGTCCATGGAGCGGCGAAACAGGCCTTCAGCCCCCGTCCCTTTCGCGCCGCCGTGAAGTCGATGAACGATACGGGCGCCCCGGGACTGACAAGCTCGCCGGCGAAAAAAGCGAATGCGCGCGGATCGGGGTCGCGGTGCAATTCGAAAAACGAGAGCGCGCCCTGCGCCGCGGCGCGATTGATCCGGCTCATCACCTTTTCATAGGATTTGAGATCGACGCCGCGCGCAGCGCCGGCGTAGCGCGTGAAGCCGGAAACCCTCCAGCGCGTCGCCGATTTCAGGTCCCGCAAGGGACCGCCCGCGCCGGCGCCGAGGACGACGATCCGCGCCTTAAGGGGCGCGCCAAGCTCCCGCGCGAAGCGCATGGTCCAGGCTGGCCCGCCCGGTTCAAGCCGGCCCGCGCCCCAGATGCCCTGGGCGATTTCGTCTTCCGGCTTGACGTCCGTGAAAAGGTCCGTCGCCACGTCGAGGCCATGGGCGCGCGCAAGCCGGCTGCGCTCCGCGCTCGCGTCGAACGCGTAGCCTTCCCACCAGGCGTGGAACCGTCGCCCGGCGAGCGCCAGATCTGTCCGCAGGCCCTTCACGCGCCCCGCTGCGCTCCCTTCGAAACGGTCGTTTCAGAAGCGTAAAACTGCGCGATCTATGCTGATATTCGGTTAACGAAGCCGGATCATCAATTGGTTTCGCTTGAGAGGTAGACGGCGCCCGGCTGGAATTTCTC
>CAZBOC010000455.1:0-2009 GCA_964493225.1 uncultured Caulobacterales bacterium
TGACAACCTATTCGCCCTGGATGGGCCCGCTCCTCGTCGCCCATTGCTGGGCGCTGATCCTTGGCGCGGCGGCGCTTTTCATCGTCTGGCCCAATCCGCTGACCTATGTCGTCGCGGTCATGGTCATCGGCGCGCGCCAGCTCGGCCTTGCGATCCTGATGCATGAGGCGGCGCACGGACTTCTTTCCAAAAACAAGGCCTTGAACGACTTTCTTGGCGGGCCGCTGACGGGCGCGGCGATCGGCGCGGACCTCGCCGCCTATCGCGATTACCACCTCAGGCACCACAAGTACGCCCAGCAGCCGGAGGACCCCGACCTCGTCCTCTCGGAGAAGTTTCCCGTCTCGAGGGCGAGCCTGCGCCGCAAGATCATCCGCGACCTCACCGGCCAGACGTTTTTCAAGCAGCGCGTCGCGCCGCTCTTCCGTCGGGACCGGGGCGCGGTGTTCTCCGGCGTCGACCGGCCCTTCCTCGCGGCGAACGCGGTCATCTTCGCGCTCTGCGCCGCTGCCGGCTATTGGTGGGCCTATTTCGCGCTCTGGCTCGTCCCGCTCGCGACCTGGAACCCGCTCGTCACGCGCCTGCGCAACATCGCCGAACACGCCTGCGTCGGGAACGAGGCCGACCCCTGGCGCGTCGCGCGCACGACGCGGGCGAACCTGCTAGAGCGGGCCTTCATCGCGCCCTACTGGGTCAACTACCACAGCGAGCATCACCTCTTCATGTACGTCCCCTGCTATCGTCTGAAGTCCGTACACGAAGCGCTTGCGGCGCGCGGGCTGACGCAGAAAATGACCCTGGCGGAGGGTTACGGCCCGGTGCTGCGCGAAGCCTCGGCGGGTTAGACGCGGGGGGGCCGTCGGTTCGGAGCGAAGTCGCCGGAAGCGGAAACTCGCGATCCTGTCGGATCAATCCGAATGATGCGTGCAAAGAATATCGTTACAGGCGAGGATGACGGCGAGCGCCGCCTGTTCGCTGGGGACGCCATTGACGCGAACGTCGACATCAACCGCCCATGTCGTTTGCGGACCGTGCAGGACGCGACCCTTTATTCGATTGCCCTGAATGATCAGATCGCTTTTTTTGCTGATACTGCCGGCCTGCGTCGTCTTGTCGAAGCGCACCTTGCCCCGGTTGATGCTGTATTCATACGGTCCGTTGAGGAATGACAGCAGGCTTGACTTCGGGTAGCCGCGGCGAAGTTCCGCGCGCGTTTTGCTTAAAACGCCGTCCACGGTCTTCAGTCCGCCCATGAGCGAGCGCCCTTTCACGCGATCCTTCAGAAAGCTGAGGAAAACCTCTCCCTTGTACACCGGCCCGGCGATCCTCGACTTGTTCGCCGCGTAGGTGTAGGCGCCCGTGAGATCGCCCTTGCTGGCGTTGAGCTTGAACGAATATGGGAAAGACAATGATCGGTTCAGGGTCGGCGCGTCTTCATTGACGCACACGAGGCTCCCCGCCGCGCCCGCGCCGCTGCGGAGCTGCGCCGCCGGGCCGTACCCTTCTTTTATGGCTTTCCGGTTCGCCTGGCTCGTCTCGAAAAACAAGATCGCGAAGAGAAGAATGACGCCGACGAACAAAACCAGAAAGCCGATCATGGCGCCCCTCATAATACGTGTCCGCGCGCAATCCGCGCGGGTGAAATCGGGCGCTTTTGGCGACCGCGATTCACGCATGCCAGCCCTCGCGTCACGTTAGCGGTGTCCGCCAAACATTCCGTGGGCGCAAACGCCGCAATTTTAGCGGGCGGGTTAGGCCTGCGATGACGGTCTGTTTGCGCCGGTGTTAAGACGAAAATTTCGCCGCCCGAACGCCGCAAAGGGGCCGAAGATGGGCGGCTCCATCCCCCCTCCCCCAAGATAAAAGCTCAACGCCGCGGCGGCATCGGACGGCGTCATCATTTCGTCCGTTGAGCGGGCGCTGACCTCGTGCGCGCGCAGACGTTTGAGACCGTCCCGCAGGGCGCCGGCGCGCGCCAATTCGAGCGCGGCGCCTTTGTCGATCAGCCC
>CAZBOC010000456.1:0-2009 GCA_964493225.1 uncultured Caulobacterales bacterium
CGCTCGAGGCGATCGAAAAGACGCTGCACCACGGCATCCGCTCGACCCATCCGGAAACGCGCCTCAACGTCATGCAGGCCTATGGCGAGACGGGCATCCTGAACCGCGACCAGATCAGCGATCTCGTTGAATATGTGACGCATATTTCAGGGCGCGAAGCGGACGCGGAGGCCGTGAAGCGGGCCGAGCCGCTCTTCGTCGAACAGTGCTCCGTATGCCACGGCGCCGAAGGCAAGGGCGACCAGTCGCAGGGCGCGCCGAACCTCACCGACGCCATCTGGCTTTACGGCGGCGACCGCATCGAACTCTCCCAGACGCTCTATTACGGGCGCGGCGGCGTCATGCCCTACTGGACCGAGCGCCTCAGCGATGAACAAATCACAGCCCTTTCGGTCTACGTCCACGCCCTTGGCGGCGGCGAATAGGAGCGACGCCGCCCCGTGACCGACACCGTCCTAGCGCCGCCCGAGGAAAGGCCGACCGCTGAGGCCGCCGAAGGGATCGACGTCATCGACGCCGACGCCGTCAACAGCGCCGCGGCTCGCCAGCTTTATCAGCGCCGCGTCCCGGTCTATCCGAAGCTCGTCGCGGGACCCTTCCGGCGGCTGAAATGGGTTATTCTCGCGCTGACGCTCGGCGTCTACTACCTGTTGCCCTGGGTGCGCTGGCCGCGCGGCCCCGGCGAGCCTGACCAGGCCGTCCTCGTCGATTTCGCAGGCGGGCGGTTCTATTTCTTCTTCATCGAAATCTGGCCGAGCGAGCTTTACTACGTCACCGGCCTCTTGATTCTCGCCGCCGTGGGGCTGTTCGTCGCGACGGCGCTATTCGGGCGGATCTGGTGGGGCTACGCCTGGCCGGAATCGGTATGGACGGATCTTTATATCGCGGCCGAGCGCCTGATCGAGGGCGACCGCAACCAGCGCATGCGCCTCGACAAGGCGCCGTGGAGTTTCGGGAAAATCCGCAAGAAAGCCTCGAAGCACGCCATCTGGCTGGCGATCGCGGCGGCGACGGGCGGGGCCTGGGTTCTCTATTTCCACGACGCGCCGACGGTCTTTCCGCAGATCTTCCAGGGGACCGCGCCGGGCTCGGCCTATCTGTTCATCGGCGTCCTGACCTTCACGACCTACATGCTGGCGGGCTCCATGCGCGAGCAGGTCTGTACTTACATGTGCCCCTGGCCGCGCATTCAGGCGGCGCTGACCGACGAGGAGACGCTGCAGGTCACCTACAAGAAGGACCGCGGCGATCCGCGCGGGCCCCACAAAAAGGGCGAAACCTGGGAGGGCCGGGGCGACTGCATCGACTGCAAGGCGTGCGTCGCGGCCTGTCCAATGGGGATCGACATTCGCGAAGGGGCCCAGCTTGAATGCATCAATTGCGCGCTCTGCATCGACGCCTGCGACGACATCATGGCGCGGATCGACAGGCCGAAAGGGCTGATCGGTTACGACACCGACAAGAACATGGAGCGCCGCCTCGCCGGCGCCCAGCCGCAGATGCGCATCATTCGACCGCGGACGGTGTTTTACGGCGCGGTTTTCCTGATCGTCTCCGCGGTGATGCTGTTTGGTCTGTCGACGCGCGCGAGCCTCGAGGTCAACGTCCTGCGCGACCGCACGCCGCCCTTCGTTCAGCTCTCGGACGGGTCGATCCGCAACGCCTACACGCTGAAGATCGTCAACAAGGCCAACACGGAGCGGGACTTCATCGTGACGCTCGAGGGGCCCGAAGCGATCAAGCTGGAGGCCGTCGGCGAGACGGTTGAAAACGGGGCCCTCATGCTGGCCGTGCGCGGCGACGACGTGCGCTCGACGCGGGTTTTCGCGACCCTGCCGGCGGATGCGCGGCGGCGCGCCTCGACGCCCGTCGTCTTCATCGTTCGTGACGCGGCGAGCGGCGAGGAGATGCGCAACCCGACGGTCTTTCTGACGGAGCGCCAGTGATGGCCGGCGAGTTTCGCGTCACCGGCCGGCTGGTTCTCTTCACCCTGATCGGTTTTTTCCTGG
>CAZBOC010000457.1:0-2002 GCA_964493225.1 uncultured Caulobacterales bacterium
GGTCGAAGCGAGGATGGTTCCTGCGAGGATCGTGGTCAAAACTGTCAACATGGCTTTTTCTCCCTTTGCTCACCGGACGGGGGGCTTCCGTCCGATGATTGAAAGGTAGGAGACGCCCGAAGCGGCCCGGATGACTTACGTCACAACCTTGCGCGTTCCGCCGCTCGGATCGCGCCGCGACCGCGCCGGCAATCATCCTCACTGCCGGGATCGCAACGTGATTTGCGCTCTTGCTATCGATCAAGGACATAGCTTCCAGCACCGGCATTATGGTCATCCTGGTGTTTGTGCTAGTCGCGATCAGCCTTCGGCGACGACGCGCCAACGCCCCGGACAAGGACCGGCCGTCTCGTTCGCCGCCGGCGCCTTGGACGCCCGGTCTGGCGGGCGCCGACGGCGTCGCGCCGCCGCTGTCGCTCGGCCATGTCAGACCGCCCGCCTCGATCGTCGCCGGCGCCTGTACTGCGTTCGGTTTGCGCTACAAGCTCTGGCGATCCCGGCGGTTGGCCGGGCAGGAAAGGGAAAATCTTGGAAAGACCGCATGACGACCGGGGGCTGACAATTTCGGTGCGGTCCGATATCGCGAAACGTCGCTTGCAGGGTGGGAACGCATGAGCCTTCGCGATCGCGTGGCGGACCTGTCTCGAAGCCGCTTTGCGCTGCCCGTTTCAGTCCTGCTCGGTTTTCTGGAAGGCACGTTCGTCATCGTGGCGATGGAACCGCTCTTCATTCCGCTTATGGCCGCACGCGCCAAACGCGCCTGGGTCATCGCCGCCTGCCTTCTGGCGGGCAACGTTCTCGCTGGGTTGTTCATGTACGCCGCCGGCGCCAGTTTCGCTGGACCGGAACTCGCGTCCCTTATCCCGGGCAATGATTCTCAAGAGAGTTTCGATGACCTGACGCTACGCATGGAAGGCAATGGTTTCCTGGTCTTGTTCGCGATCGGCGTTACGCCCTTCCCCTTCCAGGTCGGCACAGCCGCCGCCGGCGCTTTCGGCTATCCAATCGGGTTGTTCGTGCTCGCCGTGGCGCTGTCGCGGGGACTGCGCTATTTCGGCCTCTCGATCCTCGTCGCCTTGATCGGCGTCCGGGCGCGAAAATGGCTTGAAAAGCACGAATTTGAGATTTTCCTCGCCGGCGGGGTCATCTTCATCCTGTTGAGCGTCTACGTCTTTCTCCGATGACGCCCGTCAGCCTGTCTTGCAGGTTGGTTCGCGAGTGTTGCGATGCTAGGCGGCCTTTTGCGAAAAACGCTGCATCCGGCGAGCGCGGAGGCTCTAAGACGGCGGGCGAAGAGGATTTCCATGGCGCAGCGTCTCCTCACCGATCCCTCGACGTCGCGCGGGACCGGCGCTTTCTTCCACAAGTTCACGGTCATCGCCGCGAGCCTATCCTTGTCGGGCCCATTGGCCGCGAAGGCCGAAGCGCTGCCTGCTGACGAATTACCGCAGACAATGCTGACGGCTTGTGATGATCAAGCCAAAGCCGTTGGCGAATTCGCGGGCCCGATCGCTGCTGCGGCGGATGACTTGATTGCAGCGGGGATATTTCACCGGGAGCAATTTATTGGTGTAAGGATTGGCTTCTGCGATCTGCGCAAAGCCAACGGTCCGGTGGCGACGACGTCCTGTCTCGACGATGTCATTCTGCTTGACGCCAAGTACAAGGTCCCTTCGCAGGCCCTGGCGCGCAACGCCACGCTTGCCCATGAAATGAAACACGTTCTTCAGCACCGGGAGAACAGAGCGGCCTTCGGCGCAGGCTACTGCCTTTCCGACGCCTACGAGATCGACAAGCCGGCCATGGAAATCGAAGCCGACGCGTTCGGCGACGACGCCCTGGAGATTCTGACGTCGCAGGGGATGTATTTTGATCGCTAGCGCCGGCCAATCGAAAGGCCGACGCCCCGCCTAAACGTCGAGTTCCGCCGTCAGGGCATTTTCCTGAATGAATTCGCGGCGGGGTTCGACGACGTCGCCCATGAGGCGCGAGAAGATGTCGT
>CAZBOC010000458.1:0-1988 GCA_964493225.1 uncultured Caulobacterales bacterium
GAGAAACATCCTGTTTGATAGAGCAAAAAGTGTCCATCAAACCGGGGGAAGTCCACCATCAGCTACGAGCGAGCTGAAGATCGCGTATTCGGGTATGTCATAGATCCCGTAACGGCGTGGATTGGTTTTATTCTCTTCGTGCCGATCTTAGTTGCTCTTTCAAGGTGCGCGTACAGTTTTTTCGAACGGCCCACTAGAAGGTTGTTGGGTCGCAGACGTTGATCCGCTGATTTCAGTCCTATTGGACAAACTCGCTCGGGTAGATTGAGGCTCAAGACAATTTGAGTTTTCTGAATGTCGCTTTTTTTCCGCTTCAGCCCGTTCTCCCGTAGGCCCGTAGCCTGGATCGGAAACATAATCGGATGCGCGCTTCCTGGCCCTTGACGGAGACACACAATCTATCGTTAGCCGACGCCTTCCGGCGAATTTCAGCCTATTGGATGCTGTTTCCTGATTGTCCGGTTTCGGTGAACTCGGCCAGTCGTCACCCTGTCCAATCTGTGTCCAAGACTTTGTTCGCAGAAACCACCATATTTGGAGGCCGAGCAGGATCGTGGCGCACCGGGGAAGATTCGAACTCCCGACCCCCAGATTCGTAGTCTGGTGCTCTATCCAGCTGAGCTACCGGTGCCTAAGCGGCTCCGAACCGCCGCCAAGTCGCATCTCATAGCCTTTAAAGCGGGGCGAGCGCAAGGGCTGACCCGATACGAGCGGCGAAGGCCCGAGGGACGACGGCGCGCGGCGCCAAACCGGTCAGCTCGCGCTTCCGCGCTCGGTCTCGTAGACGCCGCGCGCTACGGCGCGCGCGAGACAGTCGGCGGCGAGATGGCCGATGCGCGTCAGCCCCAGCGGATCGGCGCAGGGCGCGCCGCCGCCCGCGAGGACAAAAACCACGTCGCCGTCCGTCGGCCCGTGGACGGGGCGAATGGCGCGGGCGAGACCGTCCTGCGCCATAATCGCGACGCGGCGCGCCGCGCCCTGCGTCAGCCCGGCCGACACCGCGACGACCGCGATCGTCGTGTTGGCGCCGGGCGGCGCGCCCAGTTTCATGTCCGCCGGGAGATCCGCGGCGGGCCGCCAGTCGGGAGCCGGCCGGCGGCCGCCAAATTCTCCCGCCTCTTCAAACGGCCAGGCCCAGAAGACGTCGCTCCCCGGCATTTTCGCCGAGCCGAAACTGTTCACGGCGACGATGGCGCCGACGGCGAGCGCGTCGTCCGGGGCCGCGCCGGGGAGGAGGTAGGACGCCGACCCGATCCCGCCGGGGCCGGCGCCCGCCGCCGCGCCCGCGCCCGCGCCCGCGCTCCCCTGCGCCAGGGGCGCGTCCATTCGTTCGCAGGCAGATTTTCCGAGGGCGGCGTAGGGCGGCGCCGCGCCCCAGTTCTTGTCGCCGCCATTGGCGAGGTCATAGAGGATCGCGGCGGGCACGATCGGCGACGGCGGGACGCCCTCCCTCGCGATCAGCTGAAATCCGCGTCCGCGCGCGCCGAGCCAGGCCGCGACGCCGTCCGCCGCGCCCAGCCCGTAGGACGACCCGCCGGCGAGAACGACGGCGTCTACGCGGTCGACGAGGGTGGAGGGATCGAGAAGGTCGCTTTCGCGCGTGCCAGGTCCGCCGCCGCGCACGTCGACAGCGCAGACGGCCGGCGATTGAGGGGCGACGACGGTGACGCCGGTGTTGATCCGCCGGTCCTCCGCCTGACCAACCCTGACGCCCGGGACGTCGGTGATGTCGTTCCGCGGGCCGGGTCTGACGATTTGGACTTCCATGCCGACGCCTCTATTGTTGCGGTTCCGCGCCCGGCTCGTTCGGCCCGGGCGCTGCAGTCGAACTCATCGGGAATACGCCATGTCGCCGCGCAACGCCGCAATCCGCCCCTTCAGCGCCGCAGGCGCGCTGGCCGCAATCGCCTTCCTCGCCGCCATCATGACCGCTTCGCCGGCGCGCGCGCAAGCGCCCGCCCGCTCGGAGCAGGGGCCGGCGCGCGCCG
>CAZBOC010000459.1:0-1969 GCA_964493225.1 uncultured Caulobacterales bacterium
GCCGAAGGGTGCGGCGACGAAGAGAAGCGCCGTATTCTGATCGGGACCTATGCGCTGTCCGCCGGCTATTACGACGCCTATTACCTCCGGGCGCAGAAGGTCCGTAAAAAGATTTTTGATGAATTCACGGCTGCGTTCGAAAAATGCGATCTCATCCTGACGCCGTCGACGCCGTCCGCGGCCTTCGGACTCGGTGAGAAATCGGATGATCCGGTGTCGATGTATCTGAACGACGTCTTCACCGTGACGGGAAATCTGGCCGGGCTCCCCGGGGCCTCCCTCCCGGCGGGCCTCGACGCGCAGGGGCTGCCGCTTGGACTTCAGCTCCTCGCGCGTCCTTTCGACGAGGAAACGATGTTCAAGGGTCTGTACGCGCTGGAACAGGCTGCGCATTTCACCGCGCGCCCCGGCGACTGGTGGCTTTGAGGGGGCGACCTCCGTGCCGCCCTCGATCCGCGAGTTCACCTTCACCGCGCCGCTGACCGAGTCGCTCGTCACCGATGCGCTGCGTACGGAAAATCCGGGCGCGCCCCGGAGGCTGATCGTTTTTCCGGGCACGCCCTGCCGCAAGGAGCTCTTCTATCGCTTCCTGCGCGTTGCGCCGGACGACGTCGAGACGATCGTCGTCGCGCGCCCCGGCTTCGGCAAGGGCCATCGCGAGCCGGTTCTGCCGTTCGCCGAGCAGGCGAAAGCGATCGAACCCTTTCTCGGCGACAAGCCCGCGATCGCCCTTGGCGTCTCCTATGGCGGGGCGCTCGCGCTGACCGCGGCTCTTGAGAATCCGGGCGAGATCAAGGGCGCGGTCACGGTCGCGGCCCTCGTGACGGAGCCCTTCGATTACGCGCGCGCCCTCGCCGATATCGGCGGCTATCCCTGGGTGCGCCCGCTGGTGCCGAACCGGCTTCACAATGTCCGCGCCGAGGTCGAGGGACGGCGCGAACAGATCGGCCCCCTGCTTGCGCGCGTCGGCGGTCTGCGCGCGCCCGTCGAGGTCGTCCACGGCGACTTCGACACGCTCGTTCCGTTCGCGGATGCGCAAAAGCTCCGCGATGCGATCGGCGGCGAAACCGGCCTCGACAAGGTGCCCGGCGGCACCCATTACCTTGAGCTCCAGTATCCCCGCCGCCTGTTCGGCGCGGTCGAACGCGCGATTGAGCGGGCAGGCTTATGAACGTTGGACGCGCCGCGATTTTCAAAGGCGTGCGGATTGTGGTGTGATGGCCCCGATGGACAAACCGAATTCCGATCCTGGGCGCCCCGTCGGCGGCGGGGCCGACCTCGACGCGACGTCTGCGTCCGGCGAGGACGGGCCGCAGAGCCTCGCGGCGCGCGGCCTGACGATCGTCGAGCGCGCGCTTCTCGTCGTCACGGCCGCCATGACCCTCGCCGCGGCGGGGGTCGAGCTCTTCACGGTCATCTCGAACCGCTCGATCGGCCTTGCGGACATCCTCCTGATGTTTCTCTATCTGGAGGTGATCGGCATGATCGCGGTGTTCTACGAGCGCAGCGGTTCGCCCTTCGTCTATCCGATCTTCATCGCGATCACCGCGCTCGCGCGCCTCATCGTCCTGCAGGGCAAGGACATGGCGCCGGAGAACATCGTCTTCGAGGCGAGCGCGATCCTTCTCCTGTCGATCGCGGCCGTCATCGTCGTGCGGGCCGGGCGGAATTGAGGGCCGGCGTTTGCACGCCGTTTTTCCCGGTACGGATCACCGCTTATTGTGCGCATTGCTCGGCGCCTGTCCGGAAACCGGCCGATCGCTACGCGGGGTGAGGCCCGCAGCCTAGCCTGCTCCCTTTAGATCCACCTCCAGCTTCGAAATCGCGTGGACGAAATTGTTCGGCGCCATCTCCGCCGCGCCGGTCGCGGCGATGTTGGGGAAGCGGGCGAGGATTTTGCGGTAGGCGGCCTCAAGCTGCATGTTGGCGACGCGCTGGCCGAGGCAGACATGGGGGCCGAGGCCGAAGG
>CAZBOC010000460.1:0-1966 GCA_964493225.1 uncultured Caulobacterales bacterium
CCGGCGCGACGGAGAAGGCGCGACGCGACGCGCGCGCCGCGGGGCCTTCAATTACGCGCGCGATCGTGAAACAAGGAAAACTCCGTGAAACGAGGTCAGTGGATCAGACAATCAGTGGATCAGACAAGGGGACGAGGCATGGGCGTGACGCGGCGAGAGGCGATCAGGGGCGGCGCGGCGGGGGTTTTCGCCGCCATGGGCGCGGCCTGTTCAAGGGCGCAGAACCAATCGCCCACGGACATCAACGGCTTCGACGCCGTCGAGACGGCGCTGCGCATCAAGCGCCGCGACATCAAGCCCGCCGAGGCCGTCGAGGCGGCGATTGCGCGCGCCGAGGCCGCCGAGCCGAAGGTCAACGCCATCGTCACGCGGACCTTCGACGCCGCGCGCGAGGCGGCGGGCCGCGAGGGCGCGCTCGGCGGCGTGCCGACCTTCGTCAAGGACCTCGTCGACGTCGCCGGCCAGCCGACGAAAAACGGCTCGCGCGCCTTCGCCAGTTATGTCGCTGAGACCCAGCCGCCCTTCACCGACGCCCTTGAAGCCGCGGGGCTTGTCAGCCTCGGCAAGAGCGCGACGCCGGAATTCGGCCTGACGGCGACGACCGAGCCCATGCTCGGCGGGCCGACGCGCAATCCCTGGAATCCGGATCACTCCGCAGGCGGATCGTCCGGCGGCGCGGCGGCGCTGGTCGCGGCCGGCGTCGTGCCGCTCGCGCACGCCAGCGACGGCGGCGGCTCGATCCGCATCCCGGCCTCCTGTTGCGGAACGGTGGGGCTGAAGGTCTCCAACGACCGATACGCCACCGTGCGCGACGAAAGCAAGATCCCGGTACGGATCTCTGTCCAGGGCTGCGAGACCCGCAGCGTCCGCGATACGGCCGCCTTCCTGGCCGCGATGGAGCTGACCGACGGACCGCTCGAGCCCGTCGGTCTCGTGAAGGGGCCGTCGCGCAGGAGGCTGAAGGTCGGCGTTTTCACCGACGGCGCCACGGGCGCGCCGGTTCATCCCGACGTCGTCGCGGCGATCGCGTCCGCGGGCGGGCTCTGCGGTGATCTAGGTCACGAGGTCGAGGAGATTGCGGTCCCCTTCGATGCGGCGATCGGCGATCATTTTCTGCTCTATTGGGCGAGTTTCGCCGACGCGGTGATGACGGGCTGGGAGGCGACTTCGGGGCGGGCCGCGGGCGAGGCCGAATTCGAGCCCTTCACCATCGGTCTGCGCGATTATTATCGTTCGAGGGCGGAACAGATGGGCGATGCGATCATGGCGCTCATCGCTTTCAAGGAAACCTACCGGGAAGTCCTTCAGACATTCGACGTCTTGCTGTCGCCGGTGCTTTCCGCGCCCCCGCCGCCGATCGGCTATCTGGCGACGGACGGACCTTTTGAAGAGACGCTGGAGCGGCTCGTCGGCTATGCGCAGTTCACCGCGCCCGCGAACATATCCGGCGCGGCGTCCATATCGCTGCCGCTTGGTCAGTCATCGGACGGCCTGCCGATCGGCGCGCTGTTCTCCGGCCCCGTCGGCGCGGAGCGCACGCTCCTTGAACTCGCATTCGAACTGGAAGAGGCCGCGCCCTGGGCGGGCCGGAAGCCGGCGGTTTTCGTCGCTTAAGCCGTCGCCTCGAGGAGGCCCTTGAAGAAGGCGAGGCCGTCGACGCCGCCGAGGAGGGGCGAGATTACGCGCTCCGGGTGGGGCATCAGGCCGAGGACGTTCCCGGCCTCGTTCACGAGACCCGCGATGTCGCGGGCCGAGCCGTTCGGATTGTCGACATAGCGGAAGGCGACGCGGTCGGCTTGTTCGAGCGCGTCGAGCATCGCTTCGTCCGCCATATAGGCGCCGTCATGGTGGGCGACGGGGAAGTCGACCGTTTGACCCTTCTCAAAGTTCCGGGTGAAGACCGTCCCGGCGTTCTCCACGCGGAGCGTCGCCATGCGGCAGACGAAACTGAGCCCCGCATTGCGCA
>CAZBOC010000461.1:0-1963 GCA_964493225.1 uncultured Caulobacterales bacterium
TCGACCAGGGCGCGCAGTCGGCGCTGATCGAAAAGGCGATCGACGAATTGCGCGAGCGGCTGCACTAGCGGCTTCAGACCGGTCGGCGCGCCCCGGTCGTCCTGCATGCGTGCGATGAACGGGCCGCCGAGCAGCGTCGAGCAAGTCATCGAACGCCTCCTGATCGACGACGAGGGGCGGGCCTGTCGTGGGATTCCGGAAAGCGCCTGCCTCGAGGAACCGCGCAATTTCAGTATTCACGTGGCCTCGCTGACCCTGTCGAAATCGGCGGACGGCCTGATCGATCCGAAGCTCGTCTTAAGCTGGCTGATGACGGCGCTCGGCGCGCCCGCCTATCTCGTCGGCTTCCTCGTTCCCGTACGAGAAGCGGGCGTCCTCCTGCCCCAGCTTTTCACCGCCGTCGCCATCCGCAGGCTGGCGATCCGCAAACTCGTCTGGAGCGCCGGCGCCCTTGTGCAAGGCCTGGCCGCGGCGGCGATCGGGATCGTCGCCCTGTCGACGGAGGGCGCGGCGGCCGGCTCGGCGATTGTCGCGCTTCTGGCGGTGCTCGCACTCGCGCGCAGCGTCTGTTCGGTCTCCTACAAGGACGTCCTCGGCAAGACCGTCGCGAAGTCGCGGCGGGGGACGGCGACCGGCCTTGCAGGCTCCCTGTCGTCCGGCGCGGTCATCGTCTTCGCCGGCCTCCTGACCGCGAACTGGATCGGGCGCTTTGAACTCGTCGTCGCCGGGCTTTTCGTCGCCGGCGGCGCCTGGATCGCCGGCGCGGCGCTCTTTGCGGCGCTTGGCGAACGTCGCGGGGCGAGCGAGGGCGGCAAGGCCGCGATCTCGGCCGCCCTCGAAAACATCTCGCTCCTGAAAACGGACGGGCAATTGAGGCTGTTCATCGCGGCGCGCGCATGCCTTACGGCGACCGCTCTCGCTCCGCCGTTCATGGTCGCGGCTGCGAACACGCCGGGCGGCGCGGCCTTTGGCGAGCTCGGTCTTCTCGTTTTCGCGTCAGCCGCGGCGGCGCTCCTCAGCGCCTTCGTCTGGGGGCGGCTCTCGGACCGGTCCAGCCGCAAGGTGCTTGCCTTCGCCGGGCTCGCAGCGACAGCGGCGCTTGGCGCGACGGCGACGGCGGGCTTTGCGGGCGTACTTGACGGGGCCTTCGCACTTCCGATCTTGCTCTTTATGCTGATGATCGCCTATCAGGGCGTCCGGCTGGGACGCTCCACGCACCTGGTCGACATGGCGAGCGAGGCGACCCGCGCCGCCTATACGGCCCTTTCCAATACGATCATCGGCGTCGTCCTCCTCGCCGGCGGCGCCTTCGGGGGCCTCGCCGCCGTCGCCGGCCCAGAGACGACGCTCCTGGCGATGGCCGGGCTTTCCGCCCTCGGCGCGGGCGCGGCCTGGCGACTTGAAGAGGTCCAGAAGCCGGATTGACGCGGCCAGTCCCGGCCTCAGGCGACGCGCCGACCTCGGGGCGCGCGCTCGGCCTTCGGCTCCTCGTCGAAAAGCTCGGCGAGCTTGTCGACCATGGCGCCGCCGAGCTGGTCGACATCAACGATCGTCAGAGCGCGGCGGTAATAGCGGGTGACGTCGTGCCCGATGCCGATCGCGAGAAGCTCGATAGGAGATCGGTTCTCGATCAGCGCGATCGTCTCGCGCAGATGACGCTCGAGATAGGCGCCGCCATTCGCCGAAGACGTCGTGTCGTCGACCGGCGCCCCGTCGGAGATCACCATCAGTATGCGGCGCGCCTCCGGCCGCCCGAGCAGGCGCTTGTGCGCCCACAACAGCGCCTCGCCGTCGATGTTCTCCTTCAGGATGCCTTCGCGCAGCATCAGGCCCAGTTGGCGGCGCGCGCGGCGCCAGGGCTCGTCGGCGGATTTGTAGACGATGTGGCGCAGGTCGTTCAGCCGCCCGGGATAGGCGGGCTTACCACCGGCGAACCAGGCCTCGCGCGATTGCCCGCCTTTCC
>CAZBOC010000462.1:0-1954 GCA_964493225.1 uncultured Caulobacterales bacterium
CGGCGACTTCGGCGATGCGGCCCGAACCGCGGGTGATGACGACGAAATTGACGATCACGAGGATCGCGAAGACGATCATCCCGATGACGTAATTGCCCTGCATGACGAAGCCGCCGAACGCCTCGATGACGGCGCCGGCCGCATCCGGGCCCTCGTGCCCGCGCGAGAGAATGAGCCGCGTCGAGGCGATATTGAGCCCCAGGCGAAACATCGTCGCGATAAGGAGGATCGAGGGGAAGGTCGAAAACTCCAGCGCCTTCCTGGTGAACAGCGCCGTCATCAGCACCATTACCGAGAACGTCACCGAACTCGCGAGGAGGATGTCGAGGAGCCAGCGCGGCGTTGGCAGGATCAGGAGCGCCAGGATCGAGATGATGGCGCCGGCGAACAGAACGTCGGACCGAAGCGCGCCCTTCAGCATCGCAGGATCGAATTTCGGCAAAGCCGCGGCGCGCGTTTCGGGCATGGCGTCAGGCGCTCCTCTTTTCCGCACCCGGCGGCGGCACGGCCACACCTTCTTCCGTGTACTGCTTCAGCTTGTTGCGCAGGGTGCGTATCGAGATGCCGAGAATATTGGCCGCGTGGGTGCGGTTGCCGAGGCAATGGCCGAGCGTGTCCAGGATCAGCGCCTGTTCGACCTCCGCGACCGTGCGTCCGACGAGCGAGCCCTCGCCCTGCGCGGCGTCGCCCTCAAGCGTCGGCGTGTTGCGCTTCAGCTCCGATCCGTCGGGCAGGCTGATGGCGTCCGGTTCGATTTCCTCGCCTGTCGCAAGAAGAACCGCGCGGTGTATGGCGTTTTCAAGCGCGCGCACATTGCCCGGCCAGGCGGCCCCCGCGATGACGCGCTTGGCGGCCTCTGAAATCGGGCGGTGGGGGACGCCGTTCACTTCCGCGTATTTCCGGGCGAAATGATCGGCGAGCGCGACGATGTCGAGCGGACGCTCGCGCAGGGGCGGCACGGCGAGATTGACGACGTTCAGCCTGAAGAGGAGATCTTCCCTGAACGCTCCTTTACCGACCTCTTCGGCGAGATCGCGGTTCGACGTGGCGAGGACGCGAATGTCGACCGGGACGGGCGCCGTTCCGCCGACGCGGTCGATCACCCGCTCCTGAAGGGCGCGCAAGAGCTTCGCCTGCAGGCGGATGTCCATTTCGGAGATTTCGTCGAGCAGAAGCGTCCCGCCGTTCGCCTCCTCGAATTTGCCGATGCGCCGCGCGACGGCGCCGGTGAAGGCCCCCTTCTCATGGCCGAAAAGCTCAGACTCCAGAAGGTTCTCGGGGATCGCGGCGCAATTGATCGAGATGAAGGGCTTGGCGCTCCGCTTTGATTTCGCATGCAGGCGTTTGGCGATCACCTCCTTGCCGACGCCCGACTCGCCTGTGATCAGGATCGAGGCCTCGGAGGCGGCGACCTTGTCGGCGAGGGCGATGACGCGCTTCATGGCCGGGTCCGCGGCGATGAGGTCGGCGCTTTCCTCCGATACGGCCTCGAGCACCGCCGCGATGAGATCAGCATCCGGAGGAAGCGGGATGAACTCCTTGGCGCCGGCGCGGATCGCGGCGACGGCGGCGTCGGCGTCCTGTTCGACGCCGCAGGCGACGACGGGCGCGGCAATGCGTTCGGCCTTCAGCGCCGCAATCAGCCCCGCCACGTCCTCCTTGAGATCGACCATCAGGAGGTCGGCGCCCTGACCTTTCCGCAGGGCGGAGAGGGCGGCCGCACCGCTTTCGGAAAACGCCACCCTGGCCCCGCGGTCGATAGCGATCTTGGCCGCGGCGGAAAGCTGGCCCGACAGGCCGCCGACGATCAAAAGCCGCATGGGCGGGCTCCCTTTCTTGAGTCCAATGTTTTACGCATCGTCATCGCTCACGATCTCGGTCATGGTGACGCCGAGGGACCCGTCGACCATGACAAGCTCGCCGCGGGCGATCAGGCGGTCATTGACGTAAAGAT
>CAZBOC010000463.1:0-1951 GCA_964493225.1 uncultured Caulobacterales bacterium
ACCGAAATCGCCATGCTGATGCGGCCGGGCGACGTCGACATGCCTGCGTTCGACACGACGGCGATCCACGCCGGGGCGATCGCGCGCGCCGCTTTCGGCCCCGGGGACGCGATCGGGGCGCAATGATGGGCGCCTTCGGCCTCCAGACGCATATCTGGAACAACAATCTGAAGTCGGCGATCCTCCTCGCCGGTTTTCCTGTTTTGCTCCTTGTTCTGATGTTCGCGCTCTCGGTCGGCTATGTCGGACTCACGCAGCAAGTCCACGGCCTCGAGGACGGCCTGTCGCGGGCCGCTGCGCTCATGGCTGACATCTGGCCCTATGCGTTTTTCGCCGCCTTTGTCTGGTTTCTGATCGCCTGGGCGTTCAACGACCAGATGGTGAAACTGTCCGTGGGCGCGAAGAGCCTGACGCGCAAAGAGGCGCCGAGGCTCTACAACATGCTGGAAAATCTCTGCATCTCGCGCGGGCTGGCCATGCCCAAGCTGAATGTTATCGAAACCGACGCCCTCAACGCTTTTGCAAGCGGGATCGACAAATCGAGCTACGCCATCACCCTGACCCGCGGGCTTGTCGAGACCCTCAACGACGACGAGCTTGAAGCCGTGATCGCGCACGAACTCACCCATGTCATGAATCGCGACGTGCGCCTCCTGATCGTCGCCGTGATCTTTGTCGGAATTTTCTCATTCGTCTTCGAACTTCTGTTCAGGAACATGTTTCGCACCGGCGTGCGCGTCGGCGGACATACGCAATCGCGGCGCGGCGACAGTCGCGGCGGGGGCATTTTGATCCTGATCGCGGTCGCGTTGATCGTCCTGGCCTATGTTCTCGCGATCGCGATCCGTTTCGCACTGTCGCGCAAGCGCGAATATCTGGCGGACGCCGGCGCGGTCGACCTCACCCGCAATCCGAACGCCATGATCTCGGCCCTGAAAAAGATTTCGGGCCGCAGCGACGTCGACGCGCCGCCGGACGTACGCCAGATGATGGTGGACAACGATCAGCGCTTCGCCGGGGTCTTCGCTACGCACCCGTCTATCGACAAACGCATCGACGCCCTCGTCGCCTATGCCGGCGGCGAGACCTGATCGGCTGCGTCAGGAGATCGGGGCCCGCAGAACCGCGCGGCGATGGACTTCGCAAGGGGCCGGCTTTCGGAACAGGAGCGCACTGCGTTCGCCCAGTCGCGAATCATGCTGGATAACGCGGTCTAACGGGTGCGGATAGTTTCGTCTCAATTTCTTCTCAGTTCGTCGCGAGGCGGTTCATCCTTCGGCAAGACGGGCTTCTTAACCTGACGAGGCTTGCCGGCGGAAAGAGGGATGCATGAAGAAACGGCGACTGTCAGTGGCCGCGATCGCGGTCGCGACCGTCCTGCCCGGCCTCGCGGCGGCGGACGAGCCCTATGCGCGACTCAATGTGGCGCGGTCTTTCGCCGATGCTGAGGTTACGGACACGACCGACCTCGCGGAGGCGACGGCGGCGCTTGATCTTGCGGGCGGCGCGCTTTTCGGCTTCGCCATCGGCACGGATCTCAATGGCGGTTCGCGTTGGGGGGCGTTCGCCTGGGAAGGGGAATTCGCCTATCGCGACAACTCCATCGACGAAGTCGCGATTGCCGGCGACGTGCCCGGCGGGTTCATCGACGGCGCCGATCTCGCCTCGATCGAGACCTTCGCGCTCATGGGCAATGTCTGGTGGCGGCCCGCACTGTTCGGCAAGGTCAGACCGTATATCGGCGGCGGGGTCGGCGCGGCCTATCTCCCCAGCGGCGGTCTTTCCGCCGACGATATTTACTCCCTCGCCTATCAATATGGCGGCGGCGTCGATTATCAGTTCGCCAACGGCGTTCGCGCGGGGCTCGGTAACCGGCATTTCCAGATCACGCCCAACCACCGCGACGACAGCGACCCGCTGTTCGTTTTCGAGACCCGCTCGGAGTTTTCCG
>CAZBOC010000464.1:0-1948 GCA_964493225.1 uncultured Caulobacterales bacterium
GTTGGCGTCGACGCCGCCGGTCAAGACCTTGCCTGACGAGGGGACGACCGTGTTGTAGGCGCGTCCGAGACGGGTGATGTTGTCAAGCAAAATGACCACGTCGCGTTTGTGTTCGACAAGGCGCTTGGCCTTTTCAATCACCATTTCGGAAACCTGGACGTGTCGCGCGGCGGGTTCGTCGAAAGTCGAGGAGATGACCTCGCCCTTGACGGTGCGCTGCATGTCCGTGACCTCCTCGGGGCGCTCGTCGATCAGCAGAACGATGACGAAACACTCAGGATGATTGGCGGCGATCGACTTCGCGATGTTCTGCATCATGACGGTCTTGCCGACCCGCGGAGGGGCGACGATCATGCAGCGCTGGCCTTTCCCGAGGGGGGCGACGATATCGATCACCCGGCCGGTGAGATCCTTGCCGTCCGGCTTGTCGATCTCCATGGTCAGTCGCGCGTCCGGATAAAGCGGCGTGAGATTGTCGAAGTGGACCCGGTGGGAGATCGCGCTCGGCGGTTCGAAATTGATCTTCGAGATTTTGAGGAGCGCGAAATACCGCTCGCCGTCATGGGGCGCGCGAACGGAGCCTTCAACGGTGTCGCCGGTCCGAAGGCCGAAGCGCCGGATCTGGGAAGGCGAGACGTAGATGTCGTCTGGCCCGGCCAGATAATTGTCTTCGAGACTGCGCAGGAAACCAAAGCCGTCCGGCAGGATCTCAAGCGTGCCGTCTCCCGAGATTTCGATGTCCCGGCTCGCCATGTTTTTCAGGATCGCAAAGGTCAGATCCTGCTTGCGAAGGGAATTGGCGTTCTCGATCTCCAGTTCTTCGGCGATTTCGAAAAGGGCTTTTGGAGACTTCTGATTGAGTTCCTGAAGCGAGATGTGGGTGAGTTCGGTCGAATTCGTCATGGGGTTTCAGTAGGGCCTCGAGGCCGCGCCGGCGCGGAGATCGCGCTGCGGAAGATCGGGTCTGGGGTTTCGCAGATGTTGCAGCGGCGTTCGGGCGAGCTTGCGCGGACGCATACGTTCAAGAAGTTTATACGGAAGGACGCAACAGGAAAAATATGAGATCCCTCGCCGGATTGCAAGATGTCGGGAATGGACGCCAGTAAATCAGGAACGTTAGGCGCGCAGCGCGAGGAAGGCTCGGTCGTGGCCGTCGCGGTTGATGCCGACGGCCCGCTTTGCGGCGTAGCGCTCCTTGGTTCGTCCGGCGCCGGGAAATCGCGGCTCGCGCTCGAACTCGTCGAAAGCTGCCCATGGCGGCGCGCGAGGCTGGTCGCCGACGACATATTTGTCGCCTCGCTCTCGGACGGTCGGCCCCTCGCCGCAGCTCCGCAGGCGATCAAGGGACTGATCGAGGTCCGCGGCTTCGGCCCTGCGCCGCTCGCCGATTGCAGAAGCGTCGTCTTGTCGGCGGCGTTCCGATTGGCGGAAGGGGGCGCGCGCGTGGCCGAGCCCTCGAGCGTCGAATTCGCCGGGCGCTGCATTCCCCTTTGGCCGTTCAACCCGGCTCGGGCCGGCGCAAGCGGCCTGCGCGTGATCCTCCGCGCGATTTTGGCTGGACAAACGCCCTGACGCGCGCCCCAATACGGGGCCCGCACCAGCAGCAACCGCGGAGCGCAATCGTGATCGGCTTGGTGATCGTGACCCATGGGCGTCTGGCGGAGGAGTTCGTCGCGGCGACGGAGCATGTCGTCGGCCCTCAAACCCGGATGAAGGCGGTGTCGATCGGCCCGGACGACGACATGGAACAGCGCCGCGCCGACATTCTCGCCGCGGCGCAGGAGGTCGACGGCGGCGGCGGCGTCATCATTCTCACCGACATGTTCGGCGGGACGCCCTCAAATCTCGCCATCGCGGTCATGGAGAAGGCCAAGGCGGAAGTCATAGCCGGGGTCAACCTGCCGATGCTGATCAAGCTCGCTTCGATCCGGGCCGACGGCGATCTGGA
>CAZBOC010000465.1:0-1946 GCA_964493225.1 uncultured Caulobacterales bacterium
CGCGACGGGTTCCGGCGCCGGCGTGATCAAAGCGCCGAGGCCCGCCGCCGCGAGGTCGCGCGCAACGCCGTCGACGCCGTTCGTGTCCGGACGGTTGGGCGTCACTTCGAAGTCGATCACGGGATCGTTCGCGCCCAAGATTTCGGCGAGCGGCGCGCCGACGGGGGCGTCCTCCGGCGCCTCGATAATGCCGTCATGGTCGTCGCCAAGCTCCAGCTCGCGCGCCGAACACATCATGCCGTGGCTTTCAACGCCGCGGATCCTGGCTTTCGACAGGGTCACGTCGATCCCGGGCACATAAGTCCCGACGGCCGCATAGGCGACCTTGATCCCGGCGCGCGCGTTCGGGGCGCCGCAGACGATTTGTTTCTCGCCATCCTTGGTCGCGACCTTGCAGACGCGCAGCTTGTCGGCGTCGGGATGTTTTTCCGCCTCCAGCACTTCGCCGATCGTGAATGCGGCGAGCCGTTCAGCCGGATCGTCCACGCTTTCAACTTCCAGTCCAACGGACACCATGGTGTCGACGATGCGCTCAAGCGAAGCATCCGTTTCCAGGTGCTCTTTGAGCCAATCAAGGGTGAACTTCATTTTTCGTCCAATCAATGCTGCGCTTACGCGCAAAGCTCCGGATTTGTGTTCAGGAACATGTTCGCCGTGTAGACGCCCATGGCCGAAAGCGTCGTTGCGACATTCAGCCCGTGCACCAAAAATTTTGACCTATTCGCAAGCGGATCCGCTACGAGGCCGGCTCTTTCGCGATAAGTCGCGTCAAGCCCTGCAAACACGCGTATAGCGACATAATAACCAATGAGGAAGATGCCGAGAAAGGCGTAGACCGCGCCCCTCGACGCGGGATCTGAAATGCGGCAATAAATCGGCTGAGTACCGATGATCATATTACAAAAAACAATCGATTGAATTAGCGCAACCAAGCCTGTCGCCAGCATCGCTATGTGCGCGGCGTTCGCCCGCGAAAGAAAGTATGTCGCTGAAATGTCCGGCTGGGCCGCCACACGAATTATCCTTAAGTGCTGATTGTCTGTTCGCGTGTGTTCGAGTTGTTCATCGATCGCCGCTCGTAGCTGGCGTCATTTTCGATCATTTTCTGGTCCGACGATTGCTAAAAGAGATTGAACGCACCATTCGCAACATTGTGACCAATCACGGGAGCTAGCAGGCTTCCGGTTTTCTCCCGCATCCAAAGAAGCAACAAACTCGGACCGCCTGTCATTGCAAAAACCATCCAGTCAAAAGAAATCGAACCGTCACGCCATGCGAGCGTATGGATGGCGCCAAAGAGCGCAGCCGTCAGCAGGCCGCCAAACCCTATTGGGGCGCCGAGAATATTAACGCGCCCCGCAAACGCTTCATTCAACGCCAGCAGCAAGACGCCCCGATAATACAATTCCTCGTCAAAACCGGGCATGGTCCATTGGAAGGCGATGGTCTCCCAGTCGCTGCGGCCATCCCCGGTCGTATAGGCGAAATAGAAGATCACGCCGGTCAGGACCGCGAGCAGCAGCCATGCGCTCCACGACCCCCTGTTCTGTCGCCAGGTCAGTCCAACGCGCCTCCAACCAAAAGCCGGAAGCGACGCGATCGCCAACACGATTGCGATCGCCATCAGCTTGCCGGTCCAGTTCCAGTCCTCACCGATGAAATTGGGAACATTCCGATAAAACCGGCTCAGGAATGCATCATATACGATATAGGTCGCCAGCGCAGTTGCGAACCAGCCGACATGAAAACCGCGGCGCGCAATGACCAACCAGACCACTGCGCCCGCAACCAGCACGCCGAACTGAAGTCCCAGCGTCGCCAGTACGTTACTCATCGGCTCAACCCCTCCCAAAGGTTGGGCTGATCAAGCGGGTCGAAGCCGTAATGCCGGAGCCAGCGGGCGTCCGACGCGAAGAAATCGCGCAGGTCCGGGATGCCGTATTTCA
>CAZBOC010000466.1:0-1946 GCA_964493225.1 uncultured Caulobacterales bacterium
TCATCCGGGGCGTCAATTCCTTCCAGCTCCTGAAGCATGGCGGGCGCTGGTGGGTCGTCTCGATCTTCTGGCAGGCGGAAACGGAAGATAATCCGCTGCCGGAAGAGTTGATCGCGGAGTAATTGCGCCCGGCTCGCCACACTTCGAGGATCTCCTTCGGCGAGCGCTTCGGGATGAACGGTCGGTGATCCTCTGGCTGGGTAGATCTTTCAGATCATTCCATGACAGTGCTTGAACTTCTTGCCTGAACCGCAGGGGCAGGGGGCGTTGCGCGCGACCCGGCCCCAGGTTTCGGGATTCTCCGGATCGACGGTCTCGGCGCGCTTGCGCGCCGTCATGGTGCCGACGCCGGCGGACGCGCCGCGCGCATCCGCTTCGGCCATCTCGTCCCGGCCCGTCGTCGCGTCGACATGGGTCTCCGTCATCGGAATTTCGCGGCGCTGAGGAACGGCTTCCTCGGGCGCGCGCACCTGAACATGCATGAGCATGCGCGTGACGTCCCGGCGCAATCCGTCGAGCAGGCTTTCAAAGAGCGCGAAGCTCTCCGTCTTGAACTCGTTGACAGGGTCGCGCTGGGCGTGGCCGCGCATCCAGACGACGGAGCGCAAATGATCGAGCTGCTGCAGGTGTTCGCGCCAGTTCGTATCGAGAACATGGAGCAGAAAAGCCTTCTCGACACGCCGCATCGTCTCCGGACCGACCTCCGTCGCGCGCTGGGCCGCGAATTTCGCGGCTTCCTCCTGAAGCCGCTCGGCGATCTCCGCATCGGCGACGCCCTCTTCGCGCGCCCAGTCGCCGACCGCGAAATCCTTGCCGAAGATCTCGTTGAGGTCTTCCTTCAGCCCGTCGATGTCCCATTGTTCGGCGTAGGATTTCGCCGGCACGCGCGCGGCGACGACGTCCTGGACGAGTTGGGCGCGCATGTCGGCGACGATGTCGTCGACCGTGTCGGAGGACATGAATTCGATGCGCTGCTCGAAAATCGCCTTGCGCTGGTCGTTGATGACGTCGTCGAACTTCAGGATGTTCTTGCGCATGTCGAAATTGCGCTGTTCGACCTTTTTCTGCGCCGTCTCTACGGCTTTCGTAAACCAGGGGTGCTCGATGGACTCGTCGGGCTGAATGCCGAAGCGCTTCAGCATTTTCTCCATGCCCGAACCGAAGATGCGCATGAGGTCGTCTTCCAGGGAGAGGAAGAACTTGGTCGCGCCGGGATCGCCCTGGCGGCCGGAACGCCCGCGCAGTTGGTTGTCGATGCGTCGGCTTTCGTGGCGCTCCGTCGCCAGAACGTAAAGCCCGCCCGCGTCGAGCGCCTTTTTCTTTTCGGTCTCGATCCGGGCCTCGATGTCGGCGCGTTTGCGCGCGATCGCTTCCTCGTCGTCGTCCTCTTCGAGGGTCTTCATCAGCTCCATGTCTACGGAGCCGCCGAGCTGGATGTCCGTGCCGCGCCCGGCCATGTTGGTGGCGATCGTCACCGCGCCCGGCGCGCCGGCGCCGGCGACGATCTCCGCTTCCTGTTCGTGAAAACGCGCATTGAGGACGTTGTGAGGTATGGGAACCTTCTTGACGGCGAGGCTTTCGAGATAATCCGCCCGCTCGTTCATCTCCGATTTCAACTCGGCTTCCTTGTCCTTAAGCTCGGCCGCGCGCTCGCGCAGAGTCGCCGCGACATTGCGGAAGAACTTCTTGTCGGCCAGAAGATTCGAGAGCAGTTCGGACTTTTCGATCGAGACGGTGCCGACGAGCACGGGCTGGCCGCGCTTGCAGCAGTCGGCGATCTGCACGGCGATGGCTTTGTATTTTTCTTCCGCCGTCATGTAGAGTTCGTCGTCGTAGTCCTCGCGCGCGATCGGCTTGTTGGTCGGGATCTCGAAGGTGTTGAGCTTGTAGATGTCGGCGAATTCGGCCTCTTCGGTCATCGCGGTGCCGGTCATGCCGGCGAGCTT
>CAZBOC010000467.1:0-1944 GCA_964493225.1 uncultured Caulobacterales bacterium
GCCTTGCGCACATCTTCCGCCGACGGGACCTCCCGGGCGGGGACTGCTGCGTCATGCTGCGTCGATGGCTTCATCGTCCTGGCTCCAGCCGCGGCCTCGCGTTTGATGGCGGGCTTTACGCGATATTATCGCGGAAAAGGTCGCGAATATAGGATTTTCAGCGAGGCATGCATGGCGGTATCGGCGAACTACGCGCCCTCGACGGCATTTCAAGCGTTCTCCAAATCGGGCGCGCCCTATTGCGATCCGGTCGCGCCGGCGGCCTTTCCGAAATCCCTGCTGCGCTACCGAAACGAGGAATGGGCCGAAAGGGTCGGGCTTGGCGATCTTGCCGAGGCCGAATGGATCGCTCATTTCGCGCGGTTCGATCCGTTGCCGGACAATATGCCCGAGCCCCTCGCGCTGCGCTATCACGGCCACCAGTTCCGGACCTATAATCCGGATATCGGCGACGGGCGCGGTTTCCTGTTCGCGCAACTGCGCGACGGGGCCGGGCGGCTCCTCGATCTCGGCACGAAGGGCTCCGGCCAGACGCCCTATTCGCGCTTCGGCGACGGTCGGCTGACCCTGAAGGGCGCCGTGCGGGAGATCCTGGCCACGGAGATGCTTGAGGCGCTCGGCGTTTACACCTCCAAGACCTTCAGCGTGATCGAGACCGGAGAGGCGCTGGAGCGCGGCGACGAGCCCGCGCCGACGCGCGCGGCGGTGCTCGTCCGCCTCGGGCATAGCCATGTACGCTTCGGCGTTTTCCAGCGCCTCGCCCATGAAGACGACCGGGACGCGATCGCCGCCCTCGTCGATTACTGCGTCCGGGAGTTCGATCCGGATCTCGCCGATCTTTCGGCGACGGAGAAGACGGTGCGGTTCTTCCGGCGCGTCATGGAGCGCTCGGCGCGGCTTTGCGCGCAATGGATGGCGGCCGGCTTCGTCCATGGTGTTCTCAATACGGACAATATGAATGTGACGGGGGAAAGCTTCGACTACGGACCGTGGCGATTTGCGCCTGTCATGGACCCCGGCTTCACGGCCGCCTATTTCGACCATACGGGTCTTTACGCCTTCGGCCGCCAGGCCGAGGCGGTCGCGTGGAACCTCTCGCGGCTCGGCGGCGCGCTCATCCCCCTCGCCGAGGAGAAGGCGCTGAACGACGTCCTGCAGGGTTATGCAGGCGTTTTCGAAGCGGAGACGGCGCGCGCCTTTCTCGCCCGTCTCGGCCTTCAGGGGACGGACGACCCCGCTGCTGATTTCGAAACCACGCTGGGGCTGTTGCGCTGGATGCAGACTGCGGGCGTTCCCTATGAACAGATCTTTTTCGACTGGTTCTGCGGCGCGGCGTCCGAGGCCCGTCGGCGAGCGAGCCCCCTCGCCGGACTTTACGCGGAAGAAGCCTTCGCCGAGCCGGCCGCGAAGCTTCTCGCCCTTGAGCCGGCGGCGCCGGAACGCCTTGAGCACGCCTATTTCCAGCTCGCGGCGCCTCGCACGATGCTGATCGAGGAGGTCGAAGCGCTCTGGGCGCCGATCGCCGAGAATGACGACTGGGCGCCGTTGGAGCAGGCACTCTCAGAAATCCGCGCCATGGGGGAGGCTTACGGATTTGACGCTTCGGCCTACGGATGATTCCTCTGCGGATAAAGTTCCGTCGACGTCAGACGAGGCCCGCTTCCTCGAGAAGCTGCGGGATCTTTTTCTTGAGGCCGAAAAAGCCTTTCTTCGCATGGGGCCAGGCGGCGCGGTCATAGGGGCGCGCCCGCTCAATCAGAGAAATCCCGCGCGCGCCTAGAAGCGGCTTCAACCCGTCGAGGGTCTCCCGGGCGGGCCCCGCCGGCGCAAAGGCCGTCGCGAGGGTTTTGAGCCCGCGCTCGCCGGCCCAGTCGGCGACCGCCTCCAGATCGCCTGCGGAGAAAATTCGCGCCTCCCCTTCGCCGGCCCGCGAAAGGGCGTCGC
>CAZBOC010000468.1:0-1941 GCA_964493225.1 uncultured Caulobacterales bacterium
CGCCTTCCTTGACGTTCCATTTGGCGAGCGTGCCTTCCTCCATGGTCGGCGACAGGGCGGGCATAAGTATCGGCGTCGGCATGGATGTCGTCTCTTCCTTGCGGGTCAGTGGGGACCGAAAAGCGATGCGGCGGTCGCCGGATCGGTGAAACGCCTGGTGGTGCGGGCCTCGAAACAGCGGGCGACGCGGACTTCCGGTGTTTCCTCGCCAGACAGCATTGAGGCGTCGCCAGGCTCCGGCGACGATTTCATCCTGAGACCGACGATACTGAAACCGGAGCGAATGCGCGTTGCATTTCCGATGGCGGCGGCCGAGGCCGAGGCGGCGCAGGCTCCGCAAGCGCGGACCTCGCCGTCGGAGATCATGCGCGCGCCCTGACGGCGTCGGAAACCGCACTGAAAGGCGCGCGCGCCCAACCCTTCCGCCGACAGTTTCGTCTCAAACCTCGCGGTCAGTTCACTGCAATGGCGCGCACAGTCGTGGAACACGCCTGCCTACCGCTCAACGAACGTCTTGGTGGCGATTTTCCAGACGCCGTCAACTTTGACGAGCGTCAACACATCGTAATATTCGTCCTTGTAGCGGAACATCACCATGGCGATCCGGCCGTCGACGATTTTCATGTCGAGAATTTCGCCGTCCCGGCCGGTTCCTTCCGGATCGGGATCTCCCGCCCAGTTGGCGATGACCTTTTCCATATCCGGAAAGGCCATTAATTCGCGCGACCCGTCCTCATTCTTCACGACGCCGACCATCGCCGCCTTGTCGGCGGCGAAGGCGCGATTGAGCCTTTCTTCATCCGCGGCGCCGATGCCGTCGAAATAGTCCTCGACCGCCGTTTCGATGGCGGCGCGATCAGCAGTTTTGTCATCGGAGGGTTGCGCAAGCCCGTACAGGGGAACACAAGCGATTAACGTTACCAGAAAAATCAGCCGCATATCTATTTCTTCCTCATAACTGTCATGATTGTCAGTCCCGATACATCACGGTCTTGACCGCGTTTACGATTTTCTCCGCATTCGGAAGGCTGAGCGCTTCGAGGTTCGCCGCGTAAGGCAGGGGAGCGTCCTCCTGGCAAACCCGCGCCGGCGGCGCGTCCAGGTAATCGAAGGCGTTCTGCACGACCTGCCAGGCGACTTCCGCGCCGACGCCGCAGGGGCCCCAGGCCTCCTCGACCGTGACGAGGCGGTTTGTCTTGCGGACGGAAGCCAAAAAGGCGCCGACATCCATGGGCCGGAGGGTGCGCAGATCGACGACCTCGGCCGAGACGCCTTCGCCGGCGAGAGCCTCGGCGGCTTCCAACGAGAATTTCACCCCCCGGGAATAGGAGACGATGGTGACGTCCGTTCCCTGTCGGGCGATTTTCGCCGTGCCGATCGGAAGGACCCAGTCGTCGGCGCGAGGCACGTCCATCTCATCCCCGTAAAGGAGCTCGTGTTCGAGGAAAACGACAGGGTTCGGATCTCGGATTGCGGCTTTCAGGAGACCCTTGGCGTCCGAGGCGGAATAGGGCGCGATGACGATCAGCCCCGGCACGCTCGCATACCAGGGGGCGTAGTCCTGGGAGTGTTGCGCCGCGACGCGCGACGCGGCGGCGTTAGGCCCGCGGAAGACGATCGGCGAGCCCATCTGACCGCCTGACATATAGCGCGTCTTGGCGGCGGAGTTGATGATGTGGTCGATCGCCTGCATCGCGAAGTTCCAGGTCATGAACTCGACAATGGGTTTCAGGCCCGCAAACGCCGCGCCGACGCCAAGCCCCGCAAAGCCATATTCCGTAATCGGCGTATCGACGACGCGGCGCTCGCCGAACTCCTGGAGCAATTCGCGGCTGACTTTATACGCGCCCTGATATTGCGCGACCTCTTCGCCCATCAGGAAGACATCCGTGTCGCGGCGCATTTCCTCGGCCATGGCGTCGCGAAGCGCGTCGCGCACGG
>CAZBOC010000469.1:0-1940 GCA_964493225.1 uncultured Caulobacterales bacterium
GGCGAGATAAAGCGCCAGCCCGCCCCAGCCGCAGCCGATGTCGAGGACGCGCATGCCGGGCTCGATCCGCAGTTTCGCGGCGATGTGGCGCTGTTTCGCGCGCTGGGCGTCCTCGAGCGACTGGTCCGGCTGTTCGAAATAGGCGCAGGAATAATTGAGATCCCGATCGAGAAAGAGCCGGTAGAACTCGTTGGAGAGATCGTAATGGTGGGCGACGTTTTCGCGCGCCCTGACGATCGGGTTGTGCTGCTGGAAGCGCCGCGCGCGTCTCAGGCCGTCGTTCAGCGTCCGACGGATCGGCTGGTCCCTCAGATTCTGGGCGTTCATATGGAACACCTTCAGGAGATCGGCGATCGAGCCGCCTTCCTCAGGGGTGAGCGCGCCGTCCATATACGCCTCGCCCGCGACGAGTTCCGGGTTCAGAAAGAGGCCCCGGTAGAGCTTCGGGTCCTTCAGCCGGACGACAGCCCGCGGCTCGCCGCCGTCGCCGTGGACATGGCGCGCGCCGCCGGCGTCGATCAGTTCGAGCGAGCCGCGTTTCACGAGCCGCCCCAGCATGGCGTTCAGCAGGCTCAGCGATATCTGATCAGCGCGTGACATGGCCCGGCGATCCCTTCGACAAATGACGGCGGACGCCCTACATAGCGGGCGATGAGCGACGTGCAATCCATGACCGTAGAGGACGGAACCTGCTCTCCGCCGGGGGGCCGGCGGCCGGCGGGCCTGCGCGTCCTGACCATGGGCTGCCGGCTCAACGCCTATGAGAGCGCAGCGATGGAGCGTCTCGGCGCGCAGGCCGGCCTTGAGGACGCCGTCGTCGTGAATTCCTGCGCGGTCACGAACGAAGCCGTGCGCCAGACGCGCCAGGCGATCCGACGGGCGCGGCGGGAAAACCGCGATGCGAAAATCGTGGTGACGGGCTGCGCCGCCCAGATCGACGCGCAAGCTTTCGCGGCGATGGAGGAGGTCGACGCCGTCATCGGCAATGGGGAAAAACTAGAGCCCGCGGCCTGGACGCGCCTCGCGGAGGGCGACGCGCCGCGCGTTCACGTCGACGACATCATGTCGGTGCGCGAGACCGCCGGGCACCTCGTCGACGGTTACGGCGACCGGGCGCGCGCCTTCATGCAGATCCAGAATGGCTGCGCCCACCGCTGCACGTTCTGCATCATTCCTTACGGACGCGGGAATTCGCGCTCTGTCCCCGTGGCCGAAGCCGTCGCGCAGGCCCAGCGCCTCGCCGCCGCCGGCCACCATGAAATCGTCCTCACCGGCGTCGACATCACTTCCTATGGCGGCGATCTCCCGGGCGCGCCCCGGCTCGGCGATCTTGTCGGCGCGATCCTTGAAGAGACGCAGGCGCTGCGCCAGTTGCGCCTTTCCTCCATTGATGGCGCGGAAATCGACGATCGGCTTGTCGAACTGATCGCCGGGGAGCCGCGCGTCGCGCCCTATCTGCATCTGTCGATCCAGTCGGGCGACGACATGATCCTGAAGCGGATGAAGCGCCGCCACACCAGAGCCGGCGCCATCGAATTCTGCCGCACGCTCCGCGCGCGCCGCCCGGAAATCGCGTTCGGCGCCGACTTCATCGCCGGTTTTCCAACGGAAACGGAGGAAATGTTCGCGAACACCCTCCGTTTTGTCGACGACGCCGGCCTGAATTACCTCCATGTCTTTCCGTTCTCGCCGCGCGCGGGAACCCCCGCCGCACGCAACCCGCGAAGGGCTTCAAGCCGCTTACCTGGGGTCGAGGCCCTGGGTTCCATCGATCTCGCCAGTCGCCTGTCGAGCGTCGTCACCGAAAGCGCGACCTTCGCAAGCCCGTCTTTCGCCATCCGCGACAGGATATCTGCATCCCGCAACACCAAAGCCGACTTGGTCACGATGCCGACGGGGTGCCGAGCCGCCTCCAGCACCTCCAGGATCTGTCTCGTCAG
>CAZBOC010000470.1:0-1509 GCA_964493225.1 uncultured Caulobacterales bacterium
CGCAAGGCCGCGCAGGAAGCCAAGCGCACGCTGGTGCGGGTGCCGCTGCGCGAGGGGCGCACGCTGCACCACGACGTTCACGGACGACACGGCGCCGGCAAGGTGATCCTGCGCGCGGCGCCTCCGGGGACGGGGATCATTGCGGGCGGTCCGATGCGCGCGGTTTTCGAGACCCTTGGCGTCCAGGACGTCGTGGCGAAGTCTATCGGCACGTCGAACCCCTACAACATGGTCCGCGCGACGGTCGACGCGCTCAAGGCCCAGACGAGCCCGCGCACGATCGCCAATAGGCGCGGCAAGAAAGTCGCCGACATCATCGGGCGGCGCACGGGCGGCGGCGAGCCGCAGGAAGTCGGCGAGACCGCCGGCGCCGAAGCGTAGGGGATCCCAGCGATGGCCGAGAAGAAAATGCTCAAAGTGCGCCAGAC
The DNA here is from genome assembly GCA_964493225.1 of uncultured Caulobacterales bacterium. Classification (GTDB taxonomy): domain Bacteria; phylum Pseudomonadota; class Alphaproteobacteria; order Caulobacterales; family Parvularculaceae; genus JAJFFW01. Next base: position 429 of record CAZBOC010000470.1, read on the forward strand.
CGGCTCGCCCATTCGCCGGCCCCAGGACCAGCGTGCGACGCTTGTCGGCCTCGGGCTGGGCAGGGTCGGCCGGGTGCGCGAGCTTGAGGACACGCCGTCCGTGCGCGGCATGATCCGCAAGGTTCGCCATATGGTGGAGATTGTCGAGGAATAAGCGAGCCGCGGCCCCCGCGCGAAAGCAGCCGCGAAAACAGGCGAGGCGGTTCAGCTCCCGAGGCCAGGCCGTCGCAAGTCGAGGACGAAACATGAGACTGAACGAACTTTCCGACAACAAGGGCGCGCGCAAGGCGAGAAAGCGCGTCGGTCGCGGCATCGGCTCGGGCCGGGGCAAGACCGGCGGGCGCGGCGTCAAGGGCCAGAAATCGCGTTCGGGCGTGACCGGCATTCGCGCCTATGAGGGCGGCCAGATGCCGCTTTACATGCGCTTGCCGAAACGGGGCTTCAACAAGCCGAACCGGCTGAAATTCGCCGAGCTGAATATCGGCCGCCTGCAACAGGCGATCGATGCGGGCAAGATCGACACGGGCGCGGCCGTCGACGCGGACGCGCTTGTCGCCGCCGGCGTCGTGCGGCGCAAGCTCGACGGCGTGCGTCTTTTGGGGACCGGGGAGTTGAGCTCCCGGGTCGACCTCGTCGTCGCCCATGCGACTGCGGGCGCGGCGGCGGCCGTTGAGAAGGCGGGCGGTTCGGTGACGATCCAGCCGCCAAATAGCGGGCCGGCGGCCGCCGAAGACGGTGGCCGGGCCTGAGGTCCGGAAACTCCGGCCCGGGCGCCGGCGCGCGGGGTTGCATGGCCTGCGGCGGGGCGCCACATGACGAAGCGCCGTTACGGGCCGCAGCCCTCGGGACGCGAACGCCGCGCTTGCGGAGGCGTTGGTCGGAACCGCCGGCGACGGGCTCCAAACGGTCTGGTTCCGGGCGGCGCTCCGGGCCTGAGGAAACAGAAAGCAAAGTTGCGCTGAGATGACATCCGCCGCCGAACAGTTCGCCTCCAACATCAATCTCGCCTCCTTTGCGAAGGCCGAGGAGCTGAAAAAACGCCTGCTTTTCACGCTCGGCGCGCTCATCGTCTATCGCCTCG
>CAZBOC010000470.1:1519-1936 GCA_964493225.1 uncultured Caulobacterales bacterium
GGGCGGGCTTCTTGGCACGCTGAACATTTTCGCCGGCGGCGCCGTCGAACGCATGGCGATCTTCGCCCTGAACATCATGCCCTATATCTCGGCGTCGATCATCATGACGCTGATGACGGCGGTCATTCCCTCCCTTGAGGCGATCAAGAAGGAAGGCGAACAGGGGCGGCGCCAGATCAATCAGTACACCCGATATCTCACCGTGTTCCTGGCGACGATGCAGGGCTATTTCATCGCCGTCAGCCTGCAGGCGCCCAACAACGCCGCCGGCGGCATCCCGGTCGTCTCCGATCCGGGGCCCTTCTTCCTCTTGACGACGGTCGTGACGCTGGTCGGCGGGGTCATGTTCCTCCTCTGGCTCGGCGAACAGATCACCGCGCGCGGCGTCGGCAACGGCGTCTCGCTGATCATTTTCGC
>CAZBOC010000471.1:0-1933 GCA_964493225.1 uncultured Caulobacterales bacterium
GCTCGCCGAAATCGCCGCCGCGCCCGGCGTCTGGCGCCAGGTCACGCGCATCGCGCGCGGAGCCGACGGCGCGCCGGCCGCCGAGGTCGTCTACCGCCGGATCGAGCCGGGAGATTTCCTCCACGACCTGAAGGGCGAGCGCAACGCCATCCGGATCGAAACCAGAGACGGCGCGGTCTTCACCGCGAGGGGCCGGGGCGCCGGGGCGGTTCCGACCGCCCATGCGATCCTCGGCGACCTCGGCGCGATCCGCCGCGCGCGGCTCCGGCGCGGCGAAGGTTAACGAATTCTCAATTTCGGCGCGGTTCCTGCAGGACCGCGCGCATGTGGAGATCCTGCGCCCTCGTGGTCTGCCTTTACGCCGCCGTCTTCGCAACGCCGGGCGACGCCAGAACCTACGTCGTGCGTCCCAATGAATGCCCGCGTCCCGCCGACGTAACGCTCGTCATCACCGGCGGCGACGTCGTCGCCGTGGACCTCAACGCGGGCCGCGCCGTGGCGAAGGACGTCGTCGTCATCTATGACCGGCGCTTCGACGGCTGGGCGAGCCAGCGGTTGTTCTCGCGCTTCGTGCTTGATCCTGAAAGCGCGCAATCCCTCGCCGGCGCCCCGGGCGGGCGCGACCTTGAGGCCCGTCTCTGCGGCGCCGGCGCAACCCGCGCGCCGATCGAGGAGCGGCCGGACGGGGCGAGGTTCCGCAAGTTGAACTGAACGCGCAATACCGATAGGCCTTGGCCCGTTGTTTCAACCAAGGTCCCGCCGCAATGCGCCTCAGCCGCTATTACCTGCCCGTTCTGAAGGAAACACCGTCCGAGGCGCAGATCGTCTCGCACCAGCTCATGCTGCGGGCCGGGATGGTGCGCCAGGAGGGCGCGGGGATTTACGCCTGGCTGCCGCTTGGGCTGAAAGTCCTGCGGCGAATCGAGGAAATCGTGCGCGAGGAACAAAATCGCGCGGGCGCCATTGAAATGCTCATGCCGACCATTCAGCAGGCGGAGCTCTGGCGCGAGAGCGGACGCTACGACGCCTATGGCAAGGAGATGTTGCGAATAGCCGACCGCTCCGATCGCGAAATGCTCTTCGGTCCGACGAACGAGGAGATGATCACCGAGATCTTCCGCGCGGGCGTCAGATCGTACAAGGATCTTCCCAAGAACCTCTACCACATCCAGTGGAAATTCCGCGATGAAATCCGTCCTCGTTTCGGCGTCATGCGGGGCCGGGAGTTTCTGATGAAGGACGCCTATTCCTTCGACATCGACGAGGCCGGCGCGCGTGCCAGCTACAACCGGATGTTCATCGCCTATTTGCGCACCTTCGCCCGCATGGGGCTGTCGGCGATCCCGATGCGCGCCGACACCGGGCCCATCGGCGGGGATCTGAGCCACGAATTCATCATCCTCGCCGAGACCGGCGAGAGCGAGGTTTTCTGCGACCGTCGCCTTGTCGAAATGCCGGCGCCGTCCGCGGACACCGATTTCGAGGGCGATCTCCAGCCGCTGGTCGATCAGCGCACGGCGCTCTATGCAGCGACCGACGAGGTCCATGACGCCGCAGCCTTCGAAGCCGAGGCGCCGGAGGCCGATCGCCTTTCCGCGCGCGGCATTGAAGTCGGTCATATTTTCTTCTTTGGCGAAAAGTACTCAAAGCCCATGCGCGCAGTCGTTGCGGGGCCGGACGGTCAGGAAATCCCGGTGCAGATGGGGTCCTACGGCGTCGGGGTCTCGCGCCTCGTCGGCGCGCTGATCGAGGCGCACCACGACGAGGCGGGCTGCAAATGGCCGATCCCCGTCGCGCCGTTCCACGCCGGGATCATCAACCTGAAACAGGGCGACGAAGCGACGGATGCGGCCTGCGAGGCCTTGTACAGGGAGCTGACGGGCGAGGGGCTCGACGTCCTCTATGACGATACGCCGGCCCGCGCCGGCGAGAA
>CAZBOC010000472.1:0-1932 GCA_964493225.1 uncultured Caulobacterales bacterium
CATCGAACTCGTCGTCGACGAGGAAGAGCTCGTCAATCGCCTGAAGACCCGCATCAGGGAGGCTGAAGCCGCCGGCCAGCCGCTGCGGGCGGACGATAATGAAGAGACCTTCCGCAAGCGCCAGGAGGTCTATCGCCAACAGACCGCGCCGCTCATTCCTTACTATGAGAGCCAGGGAAAACTGCGCAAGGTCGACGGCATGGGAACCATCGAGGAGGTGGGCGCGGCGATCGACGCCATTCTCGACGACATCGCCGCGGCGGAGGCTGTCGAGCCGGCGCGCGCCGAGGCGCCCGCGCCGCCTGCGCAGGCCGATCCAGAGCCCCTTGACGACGTGTCCGCACCCCAAGAGGCCGCAGCCGCGCCTGCGGAGAGCGCCCCGGCGCCGGCCGAGGGGCCCGCGCCGACCGGTAAGGATGCAGCGCCGCAAAAACAGCGCCGGTCGTTCTGGAAATGGTTGACGGGCGGGCGGTGATCGCTATAGATGCGCGCTTCGCCGTGCAGTAACAGGACTGTCCGCGCGGGCGCGATAGGTCGCTCGCGGCGGTTGGTGGTCGAGTGGCGGCGCGTTAGCCGCTTGGTCGGAACGAATATTTGAAGAGGTGACAGGGTGGCCCGTATTGCAGGCGTCAACATTCCGGCGAACAAGCGCGTTGAAATCGCGCTGCGCTACATCCACGGCATCGGCCCGACGAAGGCTGCGGAAATCTGCCAGGGCGTGGGCGTCGCCCGAGAACGGCGCGTGAACGAGCTGTCCGATTCGGAAATCCTCCAGATCCGGGAGACAATCGACCGCGAATATACGGTGGAAGGCGATCTTCGCCGCGAAGTGGCCGTCAACATCAAGCGACTGATGGACCAGGGCTGTTATCGCGGCCTGCGCCACCGCCGCGGACTGCCGGTGCGCGGCCAGCGCACCCATACGAACGCCCGCACCCGCAAGGGCCCGGCCAAGCCCATCGCCGGCAAGAAGAAGTAAGGAACCCCGCCCATGGCGAAAGCCCAGCAACAGGCCGGCCGCGTCAAGCGTCGCGAGCGCAAGAACATCACTTCGGGCGTCGTCCATGTGAACGCGTCCTTCAACAATACGATGGTGACCATCACCGACGAGCAGGGAAACGCCATATCGTGGTCGACCGCTGGAGGCATGGGCTTCAAGGGGTCGCGCAAATCCACGCCCTACGCGGCCCAGCTCGCGGCCGAAGACGCCGCGAAGAAGGCGATGGAGCACGGGCTGCAGACGGTGAACGTCGAGGTGCGCGGTCCGGGATCGGGGCGCGAAAGCGCGCTCCGGGCTTTGCAGGCGGCCGGACTCACCGTCAACATGATCCGGGACGTTACGCCGATCCCGCATAACGGCTGTCGGCCGCGCAAGCGTCGCCGCGTCTAGAACCCGGCTGCGCCGCGGCGGCTCGCGCGGCGGCCGTCCGCCCGGCTGAGAGCGCCGCCTGAAGACTCTGGAGAGCATGTGAACGTGGTAGAAAAGAACTGGCAGGAACTGATCCGCCCCAACAAACTCGAAGTCACGCCGGGAACCGATCCGTCGCGGCGCGCGACGATCGTCGCCCAGCCGCTCGAGCGGGGTTTCGGTCTGACCCTGGGCAACGCCCTGCGGCGCATTCTGCTTTCCTCGCTCCAGGGCTCGGCGGTCACCTCGATCCAGATCGACGGCGTCGTGCATGAGTTCTCGTCGATCCCGGGCGTGCGCGAGGACGTCACGGACATCGTTCTCAACGTGAAGCAGCTGCGTGTTCGCTCCCACGCCGAGGGACCGAAGCGCCTCGTTCTGAAGCGCTCGACGCCCGGCGTCGTGACGGCCCACGATATTGAAGAGATCGCCGCCGTCGACATCCTCGATCCGGGCCACGAGATCTGCCACCTCGACGAGGGCGCGAGCTTGCGCATGGAGCTCGTCGTCCAGTCCGGCAAGGG
>CAZBOC010000473.1:0-1930 GCA_964493225.1 uncultured Caulobacterales bacterium
CGTCCGTGACCGTCACATGGGCGCCTTCGTCGGCCAGCATCCGCGCGAAACACGCGCCGAGCCCCTGCGCCCCGCCCGTGATGAACGCCTTCTTCCCTGCGACCCGCGCCATCCTGCGACCTCCCGGCTTTTGCAATCGGAACCTTTTCGCGCCATTCTCGTTGACGCGGCGACAAGGAAAGCAGCCCCGTGAAAAACACGCCAGACCTTTGCGCACCTGCCGCCGGGGGCGCGCCCGCAACCCGCCCGACGGATCGGCGGCTCTTGCGGCTCCTGTTCGTCAACGCCGTCATCGGGATACTCGCCGGCTGGGTGATGCTCGCCGCCATACTCTGTTTCAACGTCGCGGGCCTGCGCGAGCTGATCGCCGGATCGCCGTCCGGTCTCCTCGCTGCAATCATGCTCGCGGTCGTGTTCGCCTTCACCTTCGGCTCGGCGTCCATGGGGACGGCCGTCTTTCTCCTGCCCAAGGAGGATACGCCGGGCGCTGGCGGCGGCCGGAGGCGAACCGCCCCGCCTAGGGTGCTCCAGCCGGCCCTCGCCGCCGCGCCCAGCGGGCCGCGACGGGCGCGGCGTTAACCTTCCTTCTCGATCTGGTCGACGGCGAGCGACAGCATTTCGTCCATGTGCCGGCGGATCTGGTGGTCCGACTGCTCGATCCCGGCCTCGTCGAAGTCCTTGCGCAGCTTGCGGAAGACATCCTCGTCGCCCGCCTCCTCGAGATCGGCCATGATCACGGATTTCGCATAGGCCTCGGCCTCTTCGCCGTCGAGCCCCATAAGCCCCGCCGCCCATTCGCCAAGGAGCTTGTTGCGCCGCGCCTCGGCCTTGAATCTCAGCGCCGCGTCATGGGCGAATTTGCTCTCCTGGGCGTCTTTGCGATCGTCGAAATCGGACATGGCGGGGCTGGTCCTTTCTTTGAAAAAGGCCCTTGAAAACAGGGGCGTTGATATATGCGCGCCGAATGTAGAGCCGCCCGCCGCCCCCCGCAACGGGGCGCGTCCGGTCCCGTCCCGAAATAACCCTTTCATTCCCCCGCCGGACCGCCTAAAAGGCTGCGCTTCGATTAAGAAGACATACTTTCCGAGAAGCTAGCGTGTTGCTGTCGGGCCGGCTATCCCGTCGCACACCGTGAAGGACCTGGAACCCTATGGCGCGTCGCAAACAGATCTATGAGGGCAAAGCCAAGATCATTTTCGAAGGGCCCGAGCCCGGGACGGTCATTCAGTATTTCAAGGACGACGCGACGGCCTTCAACAACAAAAAGCACGAGATCCTGGAAGGCAAGGGCGTCCTCAACAACCGGATCTCCGAATACCTGATGACGGGCCTCGACCGGATCGGCGTCCCGACCCATTTCATCCGTCGTCTGAACATGCGCGAACAGCTCGTGCGCCAGGTGGAGATCATCCCGCTTGAGGTCGTCGTGCGCAATGTCGCGGCGGGCTCCATCGCCAAGCGTCTCGGCCTTGAGGAAGGAACGGCGCTGCCCCGTTCCGTGATCGAATTTTATTACAAGAACGACGAGCTTGGCGACCCGCTCGTCTCGGAGGAGCACATCACCGCCTTCAACTGGGCGAACCCCCAGGAAATCGACGACATGATGGCGCTTTCCTTACGCGTCAATGATTATCTCTCCGGCCTGTTCGCCGCGGTCGGCGTCAAGCTCGTCGATTTCAAGCTGGAATATGGCCGCCAGTATGAAGGCGACATGATGCGCCTCATCGTCGCCGACGAGATCAGCCCCGACAGCGCGCGCCTCTGGGACATGGAGACCGGCGAAATTCTCGACAAGGATCGTTTCCGCAAGGACCTCGGCGGCGTCGTCGAAGCCTATAGCGAAGTCGCAAGGCGCCTCGGCGTCGTGAAAGACAATTCCGGCGCGGGCTCTTCCGGCCCGGTGCTCGTGAGCGACAACGCGAAATAGGCG
>CAZBOC010000474.1:0-1929 GCA_964493225.1 uncultured Caulobacterales bacterium
CGCCTTCGCCGAGAAATTCGCGGCGGCCATCCGTAGGCTGAATGTCGGTGACGGGATGCGCGACGGCGTCACCCAAGGCCCTCTCATCGATCAGTCCGCGCTCGAGAAAGCGGAAGAGCACGTCGCCGACGCGCTCGACAAGGGCGGAAAGATCGTGGAAGGCGGCGCGCGCCACGAACTCGGCGGGTCCTTCTTCGAACCTACATTGCTACGCGAGGCGACCCGCGAGATGAAGATCTTCCGTGAGGAGACCTTCAGCCCCGTCGCACCGCTATTTCGTTTTGATACGGAAGACGAAGCGATCGCCATGGCGAACGACACGCAGTACGGCCTCGCCTGCTACGCCTACACGACCGATCTCGGCCGCGCCTGGCGGCTTTCGGAGAAACTCGAATACGGCATGGTCGGGATCAATGAAGGGCTCGTCTCGACGGAAGTCGCGCCCTTCGGGGGCGTGAAGGCGTCCGGCGTCGGCAAGGAAGGCTCGAAATACGGCCTCGAAGATTATCTCAACGTGAAATACTCGCTGTTCGGCGGTCTGGCGCGATGACAGGCGAGCGGGTTGCGGGGCGCGCCGTGATCCATCGGTTACGACGAAAACAACAGCGCAGCCGACGCCCGCGCTTCGCCACCGTCGCGGACGACGACGCGGGCTCCTTCCCGGCGAAAGCTCTCCGGGCCGGGTCGAACGCGCCGTGGGAAATCGCGCCCTAGGCTCCGGACTCAATCAAAACGACCGGAAATCGCCAAAGTCGACCGTACGGCACCTGGCGATTGAAAGCTGGACGGGCTCCGAAAACGGACCTACGCGAGAGGCATGATGGATTCCCTCCTACTGCTTATCGGGACGACGATCGCAGTTTTGGGGTCTCCCGGTCCGGCACCGCTCGCTCTTGCGGCGACCGGGGCGGGCTTCGGTCCCAAGCGGGGCGCATCGTTCCTGCTCGGCGTTCTCGTCGGGCTAGCCGCCGTGGCAATCCTCACAGCAGTTGGTGCTGGTGCGGTCCTGTCGAGGGGCGGTGCGCTGCCAACGGTGCTGCTCGTCATCTCGCTAGCCTACTTCGTGTACGTGGCTTTCAAGATTGCGAGCGTGCCGCTCAACCGCGAAGGGAAAGCCGTTGGCCGTGCCCCGTCGATCGCGGATGGTGTCGTCTTGAACCTCACGAACCCGAAGGCCTACGCGGCTCTGGCGGCGCTCTATTCCGGTTTCGGGCTACCGATTGAGCCCGTTTGGCTTGGTCTTCTCGCTACGGGCCTTCTGGTTTGGATCGTCGCTGCTGCGATCGATGTAGCTTGGCTAGTTGCCGGCAGCTTCTTAGCCCCAGCCTTCGCGAGCCAAAGGTTCGGTCGACTCCTTCGCGTCGGAATGGCGTTAACTATGTTGCTCGCTGTCATGGCGAGCGTTTGGTTTGCGCTCAATGGTCAATCGTGAACCCATTCTGTCCGTTGCTTGCAGGAACTTCGAAAGTACGCTTCGGGCCAAACCCGGTCATTCTGATTGAGTATGGAGCCTAGGAGAAAGCGCATGGGGACCGTCAAAACCGATTGGAATGACTGTTGAACAATGCAAGGCTTCCGGCGTTGATGCAGCGCAGAAAAGACGGGCCTGACCTTCATGTCCGCAGATGAGCGCCTCCTCGAGGCCATTCGCTTTCTCGGCGCCGTGAACGAGCGGATCGGCCGCGCCGGTCGCCTGCTCGCGGGAGCGATGCTCGCCGCGATGACCGGGGTTGTCATGCTTCAGGTCGTCGCGCGCTACGGACTCAACAACTCGCTGAGCTGGACGGAGGAATTCTCCAAGACGCTGATGGTCTGGACCGCCTTCCTCGTCGCGCCCTGGGCCTATCGCCACGGGGCCAATGTCTCCATCGACATGTTCGTCGACGCCATGGGCGCGCGGATGCAAACGCTCCTGAGGCTGATCATCAC
>CAZBOC010000475.1:0-1929 GCA_964493225.1 uncultured Caulobacterales bacterium
GAAGTAAATGGCGGATGAGCGGAAAGAGGCGGGTGTCGACGTGAAATACGCGATCCACCCGGTCGCCGGGCGCGAGCCGCGCCACATTAACGTTCTCCTCGCCTAGGCGCAAGTTCCGTATGATGAAGTTTTTGAGCTTGAAGACATTAATGCCGAGTTCCGCACCGCCGACGTCGCCTTCGTCATCGGTGCGAACGATGTGACGAACCCCGCGGCCAAAACCGACAAGACTTCGCCGATTTACGGGATGCCCATCCTCGACGTCGAAAACGCCGGCACGGTCCTTTTCGTCAAGCGCGGCATGGCTTCGGGCTACGCGGGCGTCCAGAACGAGCTCTTCTTCCGCGAAAACACGATGATGCTTTTCGCGGACGCCAAGAAGATGTGCGAGGAAATCGTCAAGGCGCTGCGCTAGCCAATCATGGGCGCGTGTCGCGCCATGCCGTGCGTTGCTCGGGCGGTCCGGCCGCGACCGCTTGCGAACCCGCGTAGAATGTGGGGCGGGGTATCCGGCAGGGGGGGGTATCGAATTTATTAACAGAATGTTAATGTTTCGATCCTTGCTAAAAATTTAGATTTGCAATCGAATAGCGCCGTAACGTGAAGCGTGGGGAGAGCGCGACTCAGCCGGCAGCGCAGGGCCTGTTGAGTATTTACGTCCTTTCGAATAGGCGACGTCGCCTCTCATTCTAAGAATTGTGCGCAAGGTAAGAATTGTGCGCAGGCCAAGAATTGTGCGCAGGAAGGCGTTCCTTTGCGATAGGCGGGCTGGTCGCGATTGTCGGCGGTTCGCCCGCGGTCGCCAGCAGGCGCATTCCGCCGCGCGCGCTATCAGCAAAGGGACTTACCAATGGCGGATTTAATCGACGGACTGGGCGGAACGACCGGATTTGGAGAAGGCGTTCTGGACCCCAACGATGACGGCAGCACCGGTTTTATCGATATAACATCGGTATTTGAAAGCGGGATCAAGTTCTTCGGAACTGTCTACACCGGGTTCTGGGTCAATAATAACGGCAGCATTACTTTTACAACGCCGACCAGCGACTTTACGCCTGAACCGCTGGGCTTTGAGCCGGCCGGCCTTTATCCTCTCTGGAATGATGTCGACACGGACAGCGGCCCTGTGGCGCCTACGCCCGGCGGCAATTCTCAGGGGACGAATCTTGTTTACTTCGACCTCGATCCGGTCGCCGACACGGTCACGATCACGTGGGACGACGTTGGCGCCTTCAATAACGATACGTCGGCGCTCAATGCGTACCAGATCGTACTGACTGACGTTTCCGGCAATCCGGGGCGCGCGGCCGGCGATTTCGATTTCGAGTTCCGGTATGAGGACGTGAACGACGCTTTCGTCTTCACGGACGCCCGGGCGGGCTATACGGCCGGCGACGGCGTCAATTTTTTCGAACTCCCCAGTTCGGGCGTTGAAGCTGAAATGCTCGATCTTGACATCGACGCCGGCAACACGGGCGTCGCCGGCCTCTGGCGGTTTTCCGTCGTGCATGGAGACGTCGGCGATTCAATCTGCTTTATCGAGGGCGACGCCAACGCCAACGATATCGAAGGCAAGGGCGGTCCGGATTATATTGCGGGCCTCGCCGGGAACGACACCCTGCGCGGGCGACAGGGCGACGACACGATCGCCGGCGGAGAGGGCGACGATCGGATTTTCGGTGGCACGGGGATCGACACCGCTGACTTCAGCGGCGCCTCGGCCGGCGTCCAGGTCGACCTGAACGCAGGGACGGCGACGGGCGAAGGGCAGGACTCGCTATTCAGTATCGAGAACGTTACGGGTTCAGCGTTCGCCGACGTCATCACGGGCGACGCTGGCGACAACGTTCTGAACGGCGGCGAGGGCCTCGATATTCTCCAGGGCTCTAGCAATCCCTTCGGCGCCACGGGCAAGGACACGTTTGTCTT
>CAZBOC010000476.1:0-1918 GCA_964493225.1 uncultured Caulobacterales bacterium
ATCACCATGAAAAGCTGCTCGCGAATTTCCTCGCCCAGCCCGAAGCGCTGATGCGGGGCAAATCGAAGGACGCGGTCGAGGCGGAGCTTCAGGCGGAGGGCATCGCCGGCGACCGCGCCGACGCGCTCGCGCCCCACAAGGTTTTTCCCGGCGACCGGCCCTCGAACGCGATCCTGATGGAGAAGCTGACGCCGGAAACGCTTGGCGCTCTGATTGCGCTTTATGAGCACAAGATCTTCTGTCAGGGGATCATCTGGGGCGTAAATTCCTTCGACCAGTGGGGCGTCGAACTCGGCAAGACGCTCGCGAAGGCGATCCTGCCGGAACTCGGGCCCGTCGGCGCCGTCATGCCGGAAGCGACGGGACATGATGCGTCGACGAATAATCTCATCAACCGGATTAATGGGATCCGGGCGGCCGCCGCGGGTTGATCGCCCTTCGCGCGCCCATGGAAAGGACCAAATTGATGAAAATGATAATGCTGTCAGTGTTCCTGTTCGTGACGGTCGTCTTCGGGGACGCCCGGGCGGAAGAAGCGGCCCGCCATGTGAGCATTCAGACGTCCATGGGCGACATCGTCATCGAGCTCGCGCCGGAAGCGGCGCCGCAGACCGTCGGGAATTTCCTTCAATATGTCGAGGACGGACATTACATCCGGACGATTTTCCACCGCGTCGTCGGCGGTTTCGTCATCCAGGGCGGGGGCTATTCGCGCCATTTCAACGAGCGCCGCACCCGCGAGCCGGTTCCCTATGAGGGCGACAATGGGCTGAAGAATGTCCGCGGGACGATCGCCATGGCGCGTACGGACGATCCGGACAGCGCAACCGCCCAGTGGTTCATCAACCTGAAGGACAACGCGCGCCTCGACCACAGGGTCAACGATCTCGGAACCATTTACGGATACGCGGTCTTCGGCAGGGTCGTCAGCGGCATGGACGTCGTTGACGCCATCGGCGCCGTGGAAACGGGCGCCGGCGGGCCCTTCGAGGCGGAAGTCCCGCTGGAGCCGGTCCTGATCAACCGGATCGATCGCGTCGACTGGCCGCAATAAGCGGACCGCCCGTCAGATCTTCGGCACGAATTTCTCGCGCATGGTGACGAGTTCTTCCGCCGCCGTCGGATGGAGGGCGCAGGTTTCGTCGAAATGGGCTTTCGTGCAGCCTGCTTTGACCGCGATGGCGACGCACTGGATCATCTCCGGCGCGCCCTCCCCGATAATGTGACAGCCGAGAACCCGGTCCGTGTCCGCATCGACGACGAGCTTCATCAGCGTGCGCTGCTCCGAGCCGGAGAGCATGTTCTTCAGCTGACGGAAATCCGTCTTGTAGACGTCGATATTCTTGAATTCACGGCGCGCTTCGTGTTCGGAATAGCCGACGGAACCGACGGGCGGCTGGGAAAAGACCGCCTTCGGAATGAACCTATAGTCCATCTTCTGGTCCTTGCCGTTGAACTCGGTCTCGGCGAAGGCCGCGCCCTCGCGGATGGCGACGGGCGTCAGGTTCACGCGATTCGTCACGTCGCCGACGGCGAAGATATTGTCGACGGATGATCGCGAATAGTCGTCGACGATCACGGCCCCGTTGCGGTCGGTCTCGACGCCCGCCGCTTCAAGGCCGAGACCCTCTGTGTACGGCTTGCGCCCAATCGCCCAGAAGACGAGATCCGTATCGAGATGGACGCCGTTGGAAAGCGTGACGCGCTTGCCCTCGCCGCCCGTCGCCTCGATTTTCTCGAACACCGCCTGGGTGATGACGCGCACGCCGAGGCGCTTGAGCTCCGCATGGACCTGAACCGAGATGTCGCGGTCAAAGTAACGCAGGATGTCCTCGCCGCGATAGACGAGGCAGACATCGGCGCCGAGGCCCTTGAAGATGCAGGCGAATTCGACCGCGATATAGCCGCCGCCGGCGAC
>CAZBOC010000477.1:0-1899 GCA_964493225.1 uncultured Caulobacterales bacterium
TCGACGCCGACCTGGGAGCCGCGCAAGCGGGCGAGCGCGTCGATCGCCTGGCACGAGCGCGGGAGCGGCGCGGGCTGTTTCTGGCTGGCGTAGCAGTCGAGCGCCTCAAGCTTCGCCTCGAGATGATCGGAGATGTCGATATAGACATTGGGCGTGAAGCCGGGCTCGAGATAGGCGGGCGACAGGTGCGTCTCGGACGGCGTCTCGTAGCAATAGACCTCGCGGATCGCCTGTCCGCCCGCGAGATAGGGCCGCCAGTGAACCGAGAAAGAATAGAAAAGCTCGCGGTGATCCCGGTGCAGATCATAGGCGAACGGAACATAGAGCCGTTCGGGGCGCGCTTCTTCGACGACGCCTTTCGTGACGGCGTTGACCTCATGGATCGGCTGGTCGGCCATGACGACGGCGGGAAGCTCGCGCAGGATGGTCTTTTGCACGCCGAGCCGGGCCATCGCCCCGGCGAATTCTCCGCGCACGGCCTCGAAGCTCTCGCGTGGAAAGATCGGATGGGGCGCGTCGCCATGGCCCGTCAGGAGCGCGACGGTCACCTCGTCGCCCCGCGCGACATGGCGCGCAATCGTCCCGCCCATGGCGAGCGTTTCATCATCCGCATGGGGCGCGACCACAAGAACCCGCATCCCTGCCTCCCTCTATTCGCCGAACAGCACATGGGCGCGGAACGGCGTCTCGCCGGTCCACGCCCAGTCCTCGACCCAGATCGCGCCCTCGCCGCACTGGACCGCAAAGCCGTCGTCCCGGATCACGATCACCTGCCCCGGGCTCGCCGCATGGCGATGGGCCTCGCTCCAGATCGAGGCGCGCCAGATCGTCAGTGTTTCACCCTTCAGCTTACTGAACGCCCCCGGATAGGGCCGCGTCACGGCGCGGATTAGTCTTTCCACATCGCTTGCGGGCGCGCGCCAGTCGATCGCGCCGTCGCGCGGCGTGCGGCGCGCGCACCAGGTGGCGTAGCGTTCGTCCTGCTTGTCGCGGCGCGGCGCTCCGGAGGCGATCCCGTCGAGCGCTTCTTTCAGGATGCGGCCGAGCGCCGCCTGGTGGCGGTCGTAGAGAGACGTCGCCGTCTCATCGGGGGCCACATGGATAAATTCCTGAGCCAGAATGTCTCCGCTGTCGACGCCCTCGTCGATCCAGAACAGCGTCGAGCCGGTGATCGACTGACCCAACAGGATCGTCCACGGAATAACGGCGCGCCCCCGCAATTGCGGCAGGGGCCCGGGGTGATAGCCCACCGCCTCGCCGCCGGCCGCCTCGATGAATTCCGGCCGGCAGATCTGCGACCAGCCGATGATGAAGGCGATGTCGGGCGAATGGGCGGCGACGCGTTCGAGGATCTCCGGCGCGTTTCCGTTCGGCGCCTCGATCAGCTCCGCCCCCAGACGATCTGCGCCCGGTCGCAAATCGACGAAGTCGGAGTGCCGCTTCGACAGATCGAGCGGCAGCGTGACGAGGGCCGCAAGGTCGAAGGCCCCATGGGCCCCGATGACCTCCAGCGCGAGGCGGGTTGAATCAACCGCGCCGACGAGGATCGCCTTCATAGGCCGCCTCCAGTTCCATCGTGTTCTTCCGTTCGCCCATGATCACGACCCAGACCGTCCTGATGAGGATCCGGATATCGAGCCAAAACGAGACATTGCGCACATACCAGAGGTCGAGGGCGAGCTTCTCGTCGTCCGACAGGAGCGTGTTGCCGTTGACCTGGGCCCAGCCGGTCAGGCCAGGACGCACCGACAGGCGCTCCGCGCCCACCGCGCCGACATTGATCGGCGACGTCGCCAGGAGCGGGCGCGGGCCGACGAGGCTCATCTCGCCTTTGAGGATGTTCCAGAGTTCCGGCAATTCATCGAGACGGGAACGCCGCAGGAAACGGCCGAAGGGCGT
>CAZBOC010000478.1:0-1887 GCA_964493225.1 uncultured Caulobacterales bacterium
CCGGCGCCCTCGCCGCCGGGAACGCCGTCATCGCCAAGCCCGCCGAACAGACGCCGGCGATCGCCTTCGCGGCGGTCAAACTGCTCCATGAGGCGGGCGTTCCGGGCGCGATCCTGCATTTCCTGCCGGGCGACGGGCAAGGCGTCGGGGCGCCCCTCGTCGCCCATCCGGCCGTCAAGGGCGTCGTGTTCACCGGCTCCACGGCGACGCCGCAAGCGATCCACCCCACCCTGATCGACGCCGGCAAATGGGACGCGACGCTTATCGCCGAGACCGGCGGGATCAACGCGATGATCGTCGATTCCACCGCGCTCCTGGAACAGGCCGTCGCCGATGTCGTCGCCTCCGCCTTTCAGAGCGCCGGCCAGAGATGCTCCGCCTGCAGAATTGTCTGCGTCCAGGAGGACGTCGCCGACCGCTTCAGCGAAATGCTCGCCGGCGCCATCGCGGAGCTATCCGTCGGCGACCCGGCGACGCTCTCGACAGATATCGGCCCCGTGATCGACGAGGAAGCGCGAAAGAGCATCGAGACCCACATCGCGGAGATGGAGGCGGGCGCGAGGCTGATCGCCCGGGCGCCCGATCCCGGAAAGGACGTCAACGGACCGTTCATACGCCCCGTCGCCTTCGAGGTTGCGCGCCTCCGCGACGTCGGGCGCGAGGTCTTCGGGCCCGTCCTCCATGTGACGCGCTTCAAGGCCGCGGACCTCGACGCGCTGGTCGACGACGTCAACGCCCTCGGCTACGGGCTCACCCTCGGGCTCCACACGCGCATCGACGAGACGATGGAGCGCGTCGCCGCGCGCGCGCGGATCGGCAATATCTATGTCAACCGCAACCAGGTCGGCGCCGTTGTCGGCGTCCAGCCCTTTGGCGGCGAAGGCCTCTCCGGGACGGGGCCCAAGGCCGGCGGTCCCCATTATGTCGGCGCCCTGAAAAAACGCCCGCGGATTGCAACCGGCGAACATCTCGCCGTCAACGACGTCCCTCTGACGCCCGAAACCAGCCGAAAGCTGGACAGTCTCGCGCAACGCTACGACGCATGGAGCGGATCGACGGACCGCGCCAGTCTTTTGCGCCGCGCCGCGAGCGCCGTCGACGGCGAGGCCGCAGCCTGCCTCGGCGAGGCCGCCGCGCTGTTCGATGACGTTTTTCGCGAGCGGGCGGAACTGCCGGGACCGACGGGCGAAGCCAACGCCCTGCGCCTGCGCGGCCGCGGGATCGCGCTTTGTCTCTCGCCAGAGGGCGGCCCTCTCTTGGCGTCGATCGCGCGCGCCCTCGCCGCCGGCGACCTCGTCGTCGCGGACGCGGCCGGCGTGGGGGAACTGGCCGCGGCGTTGCGCCAGGCCGGCGCCGACGTGGTCGAGCCGGTCGATCTTTCAGCAGGCGCCCCGCGAGATCTCTTCACCAACCCGCGCATCAGCGCCGTCGCCTTCGACGGGCCCGACGAGGATCGGCGCCGCATCGCCGAAATCCTCAGCCGCCGCGACGGGCCGATCATCCCCCTTCTTTCCGCCGCCGATGCGCCCTGGCGCTACGCCGTTGAACGCACGCTCACGGTCAACACAACCGCGGCCGGCGGGGACGTGCGACTTTTGTCGCTTCCCGAATAACCGCTATCTTTCAGGGCCGTGACAAGGCAGGCGCTGTTTTTTCGTCGTTTACCGCATCCACGGGGCGGCTCGCCGCTCGCTCATTGCGCTTCGCGCGCGCTCGGGTTTCGCTATGACCGACGCAACAAGAGACGATATGGCCGTACTCGACATAGAAGCCGGCGGACCGCTCAGCGACGGCAAGCACGGCCCGTTCATCGCCGCGCCCGGCAAATCCCGCCGCGCCATGAACTGGTTCTTCGCCGACAAGGACCGGATGTTCTGGATCCTGCAG
>CAZBOC010000479.1:0-1877 GCA_964493225.1 uncultured Caulobacterales bacterium
CGCGGCCCCGCGACTCAGCCTCTCCTGACTCCGATGACGTATTCGGCCTCAGACACAGTCTGCCCGAGAGGGCCCGCCCACGCTCCGTCGGAGCGCGGCGGTCCGCGTCATCCCTGGCCGGCTCCCTCGCGTCGGGTCCTTCGCGGCGGTTCCTGGAACAACAACCCACAGAACCTCCGCTCGGCGAACCGCAACAGGAACTCTCCCACGAACCGGAACAACAACATCGGGTTCCGCGTGGCGAGCACGCTCACCGCCAGAGTCCCGGCGTTCACGGACGCCGGGAGCGAGCACGAGAGTGCGTCCAGAGCCGTCCATGATGAGCGGGCGTTCGCGGGTGCGCGGCGCCGTCTTGCGCCGTCGCTGTCTTGCGGGACCCTGGAGCATGACCAGGAAAAGTGCGAAGCGGTTTTCCGGTTCGGTCATGCGACCAGGATACACGAGCCCGGACAGCGGCGGCGTTCTCGCCGCCAGGGGCGTCTGTGACCGTGCGACGCGACAGCGCCCGCCGCGAAGTCGGCCCGGCGCTCGAAGCCATGAACGGCTTCATCCGCTGGCTGATCCCGGCGGTGGAGAAGTTCCCGCGCTCCCAAAAATTCCTCCTCGGTGACCGCATCCAAGCCACCGCTCTGGACGTTCTGGAGCGCCTCATCGAGGCCACCTACGACCGCGACCGCGCCGGGCATTTGCGCGCCGCCAATCTGGGCGTCGAAAAGCTGCGCCATCTCATCCGCCTGTCCGCCGACCTTGAGCATCTGGACGAGCGGCGCTACGAGCACGCCGCCCGCGAGCTGGACACGATCGGCCGGCAAATCGGCGCCTGGCGCAAGATGGCGAGCCTCGCCAAGGCGGCGTAGTCCCCTCCCGGGATTGGCTTTCAGCCCGTCTATGATATACATTGCAGCCACGTATATCATCGGAGGTCGCCATGCAGGTCGCCAAATGGGGCAACTCCCTCGCCGTGCGCATTCCCGCCGCTGTCGCGGAGGCGTTGAGCCTTAAGGAGGGGGACGACATCGAGATCGACGTCGTCGGCCCTCGCCGGTTCGAGATCGCCAAGACGCCCGGGCGCGAGGCCTTGCTCGCCCGGCTGCGCGAAGCGCGCGGGACCGTGCCGGAGGGGTTCCGCTTTGATCGCTTCGAGGCGCACGAGCGGTGAGTGCGCCGGCGGGCGAGGCGCGCGCCTTTCTCGACACCAACGTCATTCTCTACGCCGTCAGCGCGGACGCGGCGAAAGCCGACATCGCCGAAGCGCTGCTGGGTCAAAGTCCGGTGATCAGCGTGCAGGTGCTCAACGAGGCCGCCAATGTGCTTGTCCGAAAGCTCGGGCGCGACTGGGCCGATGTCCGGCCCATCCTGGAGACCGTGCGCGCCCTGTGCACTGTCGCGCCGCTCACGGAGGCGGTGCACGAGCGCGCGGTGGAGATCGCCGCCGCGCACCGGCTGAACATCTATGACGCCTCTATCCTCGCCGCCGCTTGGATCGCAGAGATTCCGATCGTGTACAGCGAGGACATGCAAGACGGCTTCGTCCTCGACGACGCGCTGACCGTGCGCAATCCCTTCGCCGCATGATGGGGTTGGCGCCCCCATGCCGAAGCGGCATGACGATCTCTTTCCTCGCATCGCCAGCTTTCAAGCCTTGCGCCGCGCCGCGCTGAAAGCCGCCAAAGGCAAGCGGGCCAAGCCCGGCGCGGCGGCGTTTCTCGCCGATCTGGAAGGTGAATGCCTCCGCCTGGAGCGGGAGCTGCGCGCCGGAGGCTACCGCCCGGGCGCCTATGTCAAAATCGAGGTCTGGGACCCCAAGCACCGGATCGTGTCAGCCGCGCCGTTCCGGGACCGTGTCGTGCACCACGCCCTGTGCGCCGTCGTTCAGC
>CAZBOC010000480.1:0-1874 GCA_964493225.1 uncultured Caulobacterales bacterium
ATCTTCGGTATGGAGAATTTGCGCATGCTCGATCCGCCAGCGCGGATCCGCGCCGTCGGGGGCGGCGGCGAGCGCGTCGGCGTACCAGTCAAGGGCGAGGGCGTTGCCGCGATCGCCGATCGCGTGGGTCGCGACCTGGACGCCGGCGTCCCGGGCGCGGGCGAGAAGCGCCGCGGCCTCCTGTTCGCGCATCAGGAGCAGACCGTCAGCGCCCTGCGCGTCGGCGTAGGGTTCGAAAAGCGCCGCGCCGCGCGAACCGAGAGCGCCGTCGATATAGAGTTTCATTGCCCGGGTCACGATGCGCCCATTCGCGCTCATGCGCGCGCCGTCTCTTTCCAGCGCCGGCAGGCCCGACTTGTCGACCGCGTTATAGATGCGCAGGGGCAGGGCGCCGGTCTCGCCGAGATCCTCGATGAGCGGGACGTGGTCAGGCGGGACCGACATGTTGTGCAGTCCGGTCCATCCGTAGGCGGCGTAAACGGCCCCGGCTCTCCCATAGGCCTCGCGCAGGCGGGTTTCGTCCGGGGCTGCGACGAAATCCGTGACGAGGCCGGCGGCGTTGTCGATCAAAAGCCCTGTCGCGCGCCCGGCTGCGTCGCGTTCGATGCGCCCGCCCTCCGGGTCCGGCGTATCCGCCCCAACGCCCGCAGCCTCAAGGGCGGCCGAATTGGCGACGACGGCGTGGCCGTCGGCGCGCTCGAGAATCACGATCGCGCCGCCGGCGATGTTGTCGAGGTCGTCCCGGGTCGGCATGCGCCTTTCGGGCCAGCCGGTTTCGATCCATCCGCGTCCGTACAGAACTCGTCCGCGCGCTGTTTCCTGGACGTAGCCGGCCGCGTCGTCTTCGAGCGCGGATCTCACTGCGGTGACAAGTTCGGCGACGGAGCCGGTCCCTTCAAGATTGAGCGTCAGCTCGCGCATGCCGATCCCGATGAGATGCGCGTGCGCGTCGGTGAAACCGGGGAACATCGCCGCGCCGTCGAGGTCGATAACCCGCGTTTCGGGCCCGATCGCCTCCTGCAGACCGGAAAGCGCGCCGACGCCGGAGATCACGCCGTCTGCTACGGCGACGGCCTCCACCGTCGGCGCGGCGTCGAGCCCTGTGTAAATCGGCCCGCCATGAAATACGAGGTCGGCGACGCCCGCCGCCGGCGCGACGGCGTCTTCAGGGCCCGCTTTGGCGACTTCGCCGGAAGACGAGCGGCCGCAGGCCGCGGCGAGCCACATCATGGAAACAATCAGTAGACGCTTTATCATCGTCATTGGTTCTCCGTCCGCCGGGGTGCGAGCAAGCAATAGGCTTTTGCGCATGACCAGACAACGCCGCGTCTGGGCGGCGATCACGCCGCAAAAATGTTTCAGAGGAGAAGTATAAAATACAGGTCTGACGTCTTTTACGGTCCGAGCGAGCCCGGAGAAACGGCCCGAGACAAAGACCAAGCGCTTTCGCCTCTGGGCCGTCGCCGCGGCGTTCGCCGGCCTCCGCGCGACGCTTGCCAGCATCGGCGAAGCGGCGACACGGGACGATTGTCAGGACAAGCTCAGGGCCGGGTGCGACCGCTGCGGCGAGCCCCGGACCGACGCGGGGATTGCGAAACGTCTCGAGAACGCCGATCTTGAACGCGTCGCCCGGGCTTTTCCGGCCATGGCGGCGACCATCATTGAGCGTCCCGTAACCGGTGGCGAGCGCGACGCCGTCGCCGCCGAGCCGCCTCCAAGCCGACCCGCCGTCAAGATGAGCCGTGGCCGGAATTTTGCGGGACTTAGAATTTTCCGGGATTTAGATTGAGTGCTGGTCGGAGTGGGGTGATTCGAACACCCGGCCCCTGCCTCCCGAAGACAGTGCTCTACCAGGCTGAGCTACACTCCGATGA
>CAZBOC010000481.1:0-1861 GCA_964493225.1 uncultured Caulobacterales bacterium
GTGGGCGAGCGCGGCGTGAAGCTTTCCGGCGGCCAGCGCCAGCGCATCGCCATTGCGCGGATCTTCCTGAAAGACGCGCCGATCCTCGTCCTCGACGAGGCGACGTCCGCGCTTGATTCGGAAGTTGAAGCCGCGATCCAGGAAAACCTCTTCGATCTGATGCAGGGCAAGACCGTGATCGCCATCGCCCACCGCCTGTCGACCATCGCCCAGATGGACCGGCTCGTCGTCCTCGACGCGGGCGCGGTCATCGAGGAGGGGACCCACGAGGCGCTGATTGAAGCCGGCGGTCTCTACGCCGACCTCTGGGCGCGCCAGTCCGGCGGCTTCCTCGCCGGCGACGCCCGAAAGGCCGTGGTCGCCGCGGAGTAACGCGGGAGGCGTCCTGCGGTCGTCATTGACCTCACAATGGGAAGTCTTCGCTCACGGCCTTGTCGATGGCGCGTGAGCGCTTCAACGCCCACCTTTGCATCGTACAGAGACAAAGGAGAATGACCGATGAAACGCTTCATGCTCGCCGCCGCAGGGGCGGCCGCCGCCTTCGCCGGGCTCGCGCTCGCCCCTGCATCCGCGACGACGCCGCAGACCGCGCCCGCCGCCCTTGAACGCGCCGTCTCGACGGAGCTTTCCGCCGCATCCCTGCGCACTGATGTCGGCTTTCACGGACGGCGCGGGATCAAGGCGCGACGTGCGTTTCGCCACGGGCGCGGTCTCCGCCCCCGGGCGGTTCATGGCCGCCGATCGGGCTTTTACGACTATCCTTATTATTCCCGCAGCCGGCTCCACCGCGGCGTCGCGCCGCGCGCGCTGCGATACGGGGATCCCCGCTTCGACGCGCTGAGAACCAGGAAGGTGATCAAGAAAAAGCACCGCTACTGATCGGCGCGCCGCCCGCGGCGGGCCGTTCCCACCCCCGGATCCGCGCCCCGTCCGCGGGACGGCCGGCCCCTTGCTCCCCAAAGTCTCCGGGGCGGGGGTCGGCCGTTTTCGCGTTGATCCGCATGGCGCGGGCCCCTAACTATTCGGTTCTGTTGAAGATCGGAGATCCGCCAATGCTGCGCAGCGTCCTGTCGTTCATCGCTGTTCTGGCCTTTCTGTCGGGCGCGGCCTGCGCCGCCGAAGAAAACGACCGCGTCCGGGACGGCGCCGCCCGGAAAGACGCGCCCCGGAACGGCGCGATGCAGGGCGAGAATATCGCCGCGAAGACACGCATCGCGCCGGAATCCATGGCCGACGTCCAGCTTTCCTTCGCGCCCGTTGTCGACCAGGCCGCGCCCGCCGTCGTCAACATCTACACCAAACGCGTCGAGCGCCGCTCGGTCATGAACGATCCGTTCTTCGACCGCTTTTTCGGCCGCATGACGCCCCGCCAGCAGAGCTCCCTCGGATCGGGCGTCATCGTCAGCCCCGACGGCGTCATCGTCACGAACAACCACGTCATCGAGAACATGACGGAGATCAAGGTCATCTTCGCGGACCGGCGCGAGTTCGAGGCCGAACTGATCTTCGCCGAGCCCCAGACCGACCTCGCCGTCCTGCGCATCGAGGCGGACGAGCCGCTTCCGTTTCTAGAATTCGCCAATTCCGACGCGATCGAGGTCGGCGACATCGTCCTCGCCATCGGCAATCCGTTCGGGGTCGGACAAACCGTGACGAACGGCATCGTCTCGGCGCTTGCGCGCACCGCCGCCTCGATCTCGGACTACCAGTTTTTCATCCAGACGGACGCGGCGATCAATCCCGGCAATTCCGGCGGCGCCCTCGTCGACCTCGACGGGCGGCTCGTCGGCATCAACACGGCGATCTATTCGCGTTCCGGCGGCTCGAACGGGATCGGCTTCGCGATCCCCGCGCGCCTCGT
>CAZBOC010000482.1:0-1835 GCA_964493225.1 uncultured Caulobacterales bacterium
CCACGACATCGTCCTCGGCGATTATTCCGCCTGGGGCGACGCCGAACGCATCGCGGTCAATGTCGACACGCTCTACCGCGAATATGAGGGCCGCCTCGACGAAGCCCCCAGCGCGATCGAGCTCTTCACGCTGATGGCGGAGGTTAAAGGAGCGCGTCGGGGCCGGTCCGCCTCGTTCTGAACCGGTCCCGCCCCCGCCTCCATCAGTCGAGAAACGCGCGGCCGTCGCGGTCTCCGATCTCGATGACCCAGAGGTCGGGATCGATCTTCGCCTCGCGCTCCAGAAATGTGTCGACGCGGGCCTCTTCGATCGCATCGGCCGGCCCGCCCTCGGCCCTTTCGATCCGGTCTTCGCCCGGATCGCCGGCGAGCGGATTACGCCAGACCAGCGCGCCGTCGAGATCCCGGCTCTGCACGAGAAGCCGCGCCAGCCCCCGCCCGAGATAGATCTTCACGGCGACCGCGCCGGCGTCGGGGTCGCCCTTACGGGCGATCAGCGCGTAAGCCCCTTCCCCCTCGCAGCGGCGCAGGTGCGCTGCGACCCAGATTTCCGTTCTCAGGCGCGGCTCCATGGCTTTCGCTCCCTGCCCTGTCACCAGTCCCCGGCGCGGGGTTCGCCCGTGGCGCGGCCGTTTCCGGCGCAGCCCGGGCGGGCGATCAACCGCAGGGGCGTCGACGCGCGCCGCCACGCGGGTTAACCCAACCGGGGCGGGGTGTTAAGCGTTTGTCAAGCGTTCTCTCGCCTTGGCTCGGGGTGGCGGCATGGCATCTGAAATCGACGGCGCCGACGGCGGTGTCGAAAAGCGCAAAGCGCGGCTCGTGCGCAGGGCGTCGACAAACGTCCTGCCCTTTGCGCCGTTCGGGCTCGCCCCGCTTGTCGGCCTCGCCCTGCTGCTCGGCTTCGCCCTCGTTCCGTTCGCCCGCGGCTGGATCGAACAGGCGACCGAACGCGCGGCGCAGGCCGCCCTCGCCGAGGCCGGCGCAACCTGGGCGCGGCCCGTGGTCTCCGGACAATGGGTGGTCCTCGAGGGCCGCCCGCCGTCGCAGGCGGACGCCGACCGCGCGCTCGCAGCGGTCCGCGCGGCGAAAGCGCCGACGATCCTCGGGCTCAGGGCCGCCCCGGTGACGCGCCTGCGCGAGCGTTTCGACTGGACCGGCGAGACGACGGGCAGCGCCGACCCGGCGACGGCGCCCGCAGAGCGCCCCGCGCCGGCGGGACCCGCCGAACCTCTGACCGGCGACCTCCCGGAGTGGCGCTTCGAGCTTTCCGACGGCGTTCTTCTCCTCCAGGGCGAAACGCCCGACGAGGAGACGCGCGCGGCGATCATTGAAGAAGCCGAGGGCGTCATTGACCCGCCGCGCATCGCCGCCGTCGACGACCGTTTGACGGTCGTCTCCGGACTTGCGCGCGGCGAGGCGGTCACGGCCGTCGCCCTTCAGGGCGTGCGCCGGATCGGCGGCTGCGACGAGGGCCGCGCGGCCTTCGAGGCGGGGCGCCTTTCGCTGCGCTGCGCCGTTCCGGAAGCGGTCGCGGCGAGCCTCAGGGCCCGCGCCTCCGCGCCGGCGCCCCTCGGCGAACTCGGCGAGATCGAGATTCTCGCCAACGAGGCGGTCGCGACCTGCGAGCAACGGCTCGCGGCCCTGCTTTCGGACGCGAAGATCGAATTCGCATCGGCGAGCGCGCAGATCGACGCCTCCAGCGCGCGCCTTCTAGACGACATCGCGGCCGCCGCCGAGGGCTGTCCGGGCGTTCTCAGAATTGAAGGGCATACGGATGACCAGGGCGATGCGTCATTCAACGCCGATCTCAGCCGCCGGCGCGCCGAGGCCGTCCG
>CAZBOC010000483.1:0-1834 GCA_964493225.1 uncultured Caulobacterales bacterium
GCCGGGTCGAGGCGAAGAAAAAGCGCGGCGAGGTCAAGGCCCTGCGCCGCGCGCCCGCTGGCGACGCCTAGCGCCTTTCGGCGGGCGCGGCGTGTCAAATCGGGACGGCGTCGAGGGTCCGTCGATCCTTGCACGATCCCGTCCGGCGGATATATTCCGGTCGAATTTTCAGGGAGCCCCCCATGGGAAGCAAAACAGTCATCGCCCTCGCAGCCTCCGCCGTCACGGCGCTTGGCCCGGTCGTCACGCACGCGGAAAAATCGGCGCAAGGGCCCGAAGCCGCCGCCCCGGTCGAGGCGCCCCAACCGTTAACGGAAGACCAGGCCCGGCGTTTCGCGGCGAGCCTCGCCGGCGTCAAGGAGCTGACCGACAAACTCAAAGCCGAGGAAAGCGAGGCCGTCGTCATCGACATGGCGCCGGCCGATGGCGAGCCGTTCGAGCCCTACTCGAAGGCGATGCGGAACCTTGCGGAGAACTACCCGGAAGAGCACGAGGCCTTCGAGAAGGTCCTCAAGCCCCACGGCTTCGACACAACTGAGTGGGGCGCGGTCGGCGACCGCGTCATCATCGCCTATATGGCGGTGAAAATGGACGAAGAAAATCCGGGCGCCATCGAAAAGCTCGCTTCCATGGAAGAGGGCGACATCGCCGGGATGTCCGAAGCCGGCAAGGCCCAGTGGGGCCTCGCCATGAAACGGGCCCGGATCTTCGCAAAAGCCTCCCGGGCCGATCGCGCGATCGTGCGCGCCGTCAAGCCGGAGCTTGATGCGGTGGTCGCCAGCCTGAATTAGCGTTCGACCCGGCCCCTCGGCGCATAGGCGACGATCTTGATCTCGGTGATGCCGCCGTCCGGCCAGAGCCGGTCGACATCAATGGCGGTCCAGGCGGGATAGGGCTCGGAGATGAGTTCGCGCTTGACCGTCATGAAGGCGTCGCCCTGATCGCGCAGGTCGGTGTGATAGGTCGTCATCTCGACGACGTCGGCAAGATCGGCGCCCGCCGCCTGAAGGACGCGCTCTATGTGCGCGAACGCGTTGCGGTAGGAACGCTCCATGTTCTCATCGCTCGGATCGAGCACGACGCCGCCCTCCATCTCGAGGCCCGCGACGACGCCGGCGAGGTAGACGAAGTCGCCGGCGCGTACGGCGGGGCTGTACTGGAACTGCTCCAGGGTACTCCCCATGCCTTCCGGCACGATGGCTTCAATCGCCGGCGGGGGGTCCTGGCCCACGGCTTGGTTCTTCGCCGCCGGCTCCTGCGCGGCGGCCTGCGTCGCCGCGAGGGCGAGCGCCGCCCCGGCCCGGACTAATCGTTTCATTCATCTTCTCCTTTGCTATGGATGGCCGGAGCATAGTCGGCGTCCGCCCTTCCCGGCGAGCGCGTTCGACGATGAAATCGCTCGCGCTGTCCCACCGGAGGCCCATGCCTGATCCTTTGCATAACCCCGCCCCGAAAAAGATCGTCCTCGCCTATTCGGGCGGTCTCGACACCTCCGTGATCCTGAAATGGCTGCAGGTCGAATATGGCGCGGAGGTCGTCACCTTCACCGCCGATCTGGGGCAGGGCGAGGAACTGACGCCCGCCCGCCGCAAGGCCGAGAACGCCGGCGTCAGACAGATTTTCATCGAGGACCTGCGCGAGGAATTCGTTCGCGATTTCGTCTTCCCGATGTTCCGCGCCAATACGGTCTATGAGGGGCTCTACCTCCTCGGCACCTCGATCGCCCGGCCCCTGATCGCGAAACGCCTCGTCGAAATCGCCGCCGAGACGGGCGCGGACGCCGTCGCCCATGGGGCGACAGGCAAGGGCAACGACCAGGTCCGGTTCGAACTGA
>CAZBOC010000484.1:0-1814 GCA_964493225.1 uncultured Caulobacterales bacterium
GTGGCCGCAAAGCGACGCATATTCAACAATCAAACGTCGGAAGACGCGGCGATCGTGAGCGTCGATGACGAATATTGTCAAGGCGTGTGCGCGGAGCTTTCCGCGCGCGGCGCCGCGCGCATCTCGCCTTTGTCGATCGACGGCGCGCTCGGTCATGGGGTGTACACGCTTGATGGCCGTCTTTTCTACAGCTTGCCTGACAAAAGCGGCGAGGCCGGTAGCGTGCGCGACATCGAACGGCTTAAGGGCGCGCACAACTGGCAGAACGCCGCCGCCGCGCTCGCAGCGACGGCGGCGGTCGGCGTCGCGCCGGCGGTCGCGGTCAAGGCGATGGAGCGGTTCCGCGGACTTCCTCATCGCATGGAGATCATCGCGACGCGGGGGGCGGTCCGCTTCATCAATGATTCAAAGGCGACCAACGCAGAGGCCGCGAGGCGCGCGCTCGAAGCCTATGACGACGTGTTCTGGATTGCGGGCGGGCGCGCGAAGGAGGGCGGCGCTGGGGCGCTGCGCCCGGCGATGGGCCGGGTGCGGACGGCCTATCTCATAGGCGAGGCCGGCGAACGCTTCGAAGCCGAACTCGCCGGGGCCGCGCCTTGCGTCCAGTGCGGAAACCTCGCCGCCGCGGTCACGCGGGCCATGCGCGATGCGCGCCAGAGCGGGCTCGAGGCGCCGGTCGTTCTCCTGTCGCCGGCCGCCGCTTCCCTCGACCAGTTCCGCAATTTCGAAGAACGCGGCGAAACCTTCCGCCGGCTCGTTCTCGACGCGCTCGCCGCGGAGGGCGACGATCCGCAATCGCGCAAAGGCGCGGCCGCATGAAAGCGCCGTCCCGCCTCGACACCTCGCCGATATCCAGTTGGTGGTGGTCCGTCGACCGACTGAGCCTGGCGTTGATCGGAGCGATCGTCGCGATTGGCGTCGTCCTCCTGCTGGCCGCCGGTCCCGCCGCGGCTGCGCGGCTCGGCATCGATAACGACTTTCATTTCCCCGTCAGGCAGACCGCCTTTCTCGCCCCGGCGCTCACCGCGCTGATCGCCGTCTCGGCTGCAAGCCCGCTCCAGGCGCGCCGCCTCGGCGTCTTGGTTTTTTTCGGGGCGTTCGTCCTTGTGTTGACGGCGATCATTGCGGGTCCGGAAATCAACGGCGCGCGGCGCTGGCTCAGCTTCGGATCGTTCCTCCTTCAGCCTTCGGAGTTCCTGAAACCCGGATTTATCGTCGCCGCCGCATGGATGCTGGCCGAGGGCGCGCGCAACCGGAACTTTCCGGGAGCGACGATCGCCATGGGGCTTTACCTTGTCTGCGCCGGCCTTCTCGTCCTGCAGCCGGATTTCGGACAGGCCGCGCTGCTGACGGCGGTGTGGATGATCATGTTCTTCATCGCCGGCTGGAGCTGGCTCTGGATCATCGTCCTCGGGGCCGCGGGTGCGGGCTCCCTGGCGGCGGGCTACCTCCTCTCGCCGCACCTCGCACGTCGGATCGACGGTTTTCTGCGCCCGGAAACCGCCGACACCTATCAGGTCGACCGGGCGCTGCAGGCGATACGGAACGGCGGCGTGGCGGGACGCGACGATGAGGCGCGCGCCTTGAAGCATTACCTCCCCGATGCGCATACCGACTTTATTTTCGCGGTCGGCGCGGAGGAGTTCGGTCTGGTCTTCGGGCTTGCGCTGATGGCGCTGTTCGCCGCGCTCGTCATCCGGCTTTATGTCAGGGCCGTCGGCCTGAAGAGCCTTTTCGCGCAATGCGCCGTGTGCGGCCTCGCCGCCATGGTCGGTCTCCAGAGGCTGATCAATATCGGGGTCAATCTGCGCGCG
>CAZBOC010000485.1:0-1813 GCA_964493225.1 uncultured Caulobacterales bacterium
TTCCAGATCGGCAGCGACGGACGCTCCAGCTTCATGACGAGGGCCCCGATCCAGATGATCAGGCGGAAGCCCGGATTGCGGGTCTGGGCGCGCGTGAAGCCGAGATTGCAGACCTCGCCGAGGGCGTCGCGGCCATAGCCGGTCAGGACGTGCCAGAGGTCATGCTGGACCTCGACATGGAGGAACATCCGGCGCAGCTCTTCAAACTGGGTCGGGCTCGTATAGTCCCTCCCCGCCTCATCGGCGGCCTCGGTGATGCCTTCCGGCGGGAGGTTTTCCCCCTCCATGAAGGCGAGATAGGCGCGCCCGAAGCTGCCGTCCGGCATGGCGCGCAGATAATCGCGGTCGCCGAGGATTTGCTCCAGCCTGATCGGTTCCGAGACGACCCTGCGACCGTAATCGGTTGCGACGAAACGCTGAAACATTTTCAGCCCGGAACCGCCGGCCAGCGCGCTGACGATTTCAAAAACCTGGCGCGTGTCTTCCTTGTTGGCGATCAGCCTGAAAACGGAAACGAGCGCGTGAAGCGGCATGACGGGCTGCGCGGGCGGCGTCGGGAAGCCCCCGATCATGGTGATTTTTTCTTCCGGCACGCGGGTGGCGTAAGAGGGAATGCGGGCCATGGCGAAGCTCCTTCGGTGCTGGGGCGGCGGCGGCGACGGCGGACTACACTAAACGGTTTACCCGACGGAGAATGTCGTCCTCCCCGCCGCGCGCGTCAAGGGCGAGCCACAAGCAACTAGGCGGCGTTTTCGAGGCCTTCGCGCCACTCCCCGCGCTGGGCGAGGCCGTTCATTTTCGCCCTGTGCGCGAACGCGGCCTGCGCCGCCGGCACGTTGCCCGGATCCCCGCCCCAGGCCTTCAGCGGCGCGGCCTGCAGCGCGCGGCCATAGGAGAAGGACAGCGCCCACGGCATTTTGTCTTTGTACCCCGCATTCATGGCGTTCAGGTGGGCCGTCGCCTCCTCGTCGGACTGGCCGCCGGACAGGAAGACGATCCCGGGCACGGCCGCCGGGACGCAAGCGCGGAAACAGTGGACGGTCTTCTCCGCAACCTCTTCAACGCCCGCCCGTTTGTCGGATTTCTTGCCGGCGATGACCATGTTCGGCTTCAGGATCGTTCCCTCCAGGGCGACGTCCTGGGCGTAAAGCTCGTCGAACAGCGATTTCAGCGTGAACTCGGTGACGTCGTAGCAGCGGTCGATGTCGTGGTCGCCGTCCATCAGGACTTCCGGCTCGACGATGGGGACGATGTTCGCCTCCTGACAAAGGGCGGCGTAACGCGCGAGCGCGTGGACGTTCGTTGAAATGCAGGCGCCGGAAGGGATCGCCTCGTCGCCGCCGCGGCCGATATCGATCACCGCCCGCCATTTGGCGAACCGCGCGCCCAACTTGTAATAGTCGGCGAGGCGTTCGCGCAGGCCGTCGAGGCCTTCGGTGATTTTTTCGCCCGGCGCGCCGGCGAGGTCCTTCGCGCCCTTGTCGACCTTGACGCCCGGAATGGAGCCCACGTCCTGAATGAGCTTGACGAGGGGCGTTCCGTCCGCGGCGCTCTGGCGGATCGTTTCGTCGAAAAGAATGACGCCGGAGATGTGGTTCTTCATCGCCGCTTCGGTGCGAAAGAGCATTTCGCGGTAGTCCCGGCGATTGTCCTCGGTCGATTCGACATCGATCGAATCGAACCGTTTCTTGATCGTGCCGGAAGATTCGTCCGCGGCCAGAACGCCCTTGCCCGGCGCGACCATCGCTTCGGCGATTTTGTTCAGTGCTTCGAGATCCATCTCACCCTCTCCTGAAAGACTTGCATGCGTTAT
>CAZBOC010000486.1:0-1785 GCA_964493225.1 uncultured Caulobacterales bacterium
GCCGAGGGCCTGGGGCGTCTCCCAGGAAAGCGCGCCGCCAAAAGCGCGCCCGCCGCCGCGCAGGGGCGCGGGCAGCAGCGCGGGCGCGCCGTCCTGCGCCGCGTCGGCGAGATTCGGGCCGGCGAAACGGATGACGACCCCGCCCTTTTCGATCCACGCCGACAGGGCTTGCGCGTCGCCGGGCCTCAGCCGCCCGATATCGTCGAGGACAATGACGGAGACGTCCGAGGCCAGCAGGTTCTCCAGGCTGTCGGAGAGGAACGCCGCATGGGGCTCGAGGGCGCGTTCGACGTAATAGACGCCTGAAAGAAGCCGGTTCGCATCGCCGCGGTCGCCGTCGACGAGGCCGATGAGCGCGCGCCGGTCGCGCGCGTCGGTAAGGCGCACCGCCCCGGCGGAGGCGACGCGCTCGATCCGGACGACCGAAAGCTCGTTGCGCAGGGCGAGCGGCAGATCAATGTCGAAGTCTGCGGCGTTCGCACCTTCCTCCATCGCCACCGGCTGGCGCGCGAGTTCGCGCCCGTCGCGGGCGAGGGCGACGACCTCCCCGCTCCAGCCGCCATCCGGCGAGGGACGTTCGATCCTGAAGGCGGCGCCTCGCCCGGGAGCGCGCGGTTCGCGCAGGGCGACCACGCTCGCGGCGTCGTCGGAAAGAACGGCGAGGCGGCCGCGCTCTGCGAGCGCTTCAGCGAGGGCGGCGTCCTCGCCCTCGCGCAGGCCGGCGAGCCCGTCGGTGAGCCAGCGGACATCAGCGCCGCCGCCGGCGCGCGCGAGCGCGGCGTCGAGCCCCGCGAGACCTTGCCTCGTCGCCGCGCGGTTTGCGCGAAACGGTTTCGGGACGAGAGCGCCGACCCGCTCGCGCGCCTCCTCGGCCGGCATGGCTTCGGGCGGCGCGTCCGGACCCGCGCCGGCCGTCGTCAGGATGAAGACCGGCGCGCCGCGCTGTTCGGCTTCAGCGATCGCCGCCTGCATGGCGTCGACCCGGTCGCGCCAGGCGGGCGCCGCCGCCCAGCTGTCGTCGACGACGAGAACCAGCGGGCCCGATCCCGTGGCGTCCTTCGGGGCGTTGAGCACCGGACCCGCGAGCGCGACAATGATCAGCGCCGCGATCATGAGGCGCAGGAGGAGGAGCCACCACGGCGTCTTGTCCGGCGTTTGCTCCGTTTCCTGAAGGTTTCTCAATATCGGGAATGCGGGAAAGCGCACGCGGGCGGGCGCGGGCGGCGTCGCGCGCATCAGGAGCCAGATGACCGGCAGGCTCGCCAGCGCTGCGAGGAGCCAGGGGGTTGTGAAGGAAAGCGCGCTCAAACCGGCCATTCTTGACTGAAGCCTCAGCGCGCCATGGCGCCGCGCCCGGCGAGCGCGGCGTAAAGCGCCATCAGCGCGGTCGTCGCGGGCCGGTCGGTGCGATGCGCGACGAACGTCCAGCCCAGACGGCGGGCAAGGCCGGAGAGGCGCTCGCGGTGGGCGGCGAAGGCGCCGCGGTACCCGTCGCGCACGGCGCCGGCGTCGCCGAAGGTGAGCCGGTCGGCGCTGCGAAAATCTTCAAACTCCGTGCGGCCCCGGAAGGGAAAATCTTCCTCCGACGGATCGACGATCTGGAGCAGGGCGCCGCCCGCCCCCTCGCCCGCGAAATGGGCGCCCGCGGTTTCCGCGTCGGCGAGGTTGGCGTAGAAATCGCTGATCAGGATCACCCGGTCGCCGGCGGCGATGCGCGGCGCGCTTCCAGGATCCGGCGCGCTCGCCGCCGCCTCGTCCGTCAGATGGGCGATAAGCGCCTCGAGA
>CAZBOC010000487.1:0-1776 GCA_964493225.1 uncultured Caulobacterales bacterium
GGCCTCGCCGAAGACCTGATCGTTCTGGCCGAGGCCGCGCAGGACGTCGTCGCCGGCCCCGCCGAGCACCGTGTCTTCGCCGTCGTCGCCGCGCAGATCGTCGACGCCGTCGCCGCCGAAGAGCGCATCGGCGCCAGCGCCGCCGCCCAGGAAGTCATGATCTTGACCGCCTTCGAGCCGGTCGTCGTCAGCGCCGCCGAAAAGCGTGTCGCGACCGGCTGAACCGAGGAGCGTGTCGTCTCCGCCGCCGCCATAGGCGATGTCGTCGCCCGTCACGCCGTCGAAGAAATCGTCGCCCGTGAAAAGATCGACGACATCGTCGAAAAGATCGTAACCGTAAATCCTGTCGCTGAGACCGGTCGCTTCCGGGACGTCGACGCCGAGATCGGCGAGAACGGCCGTGTCCAGCTGCGTGATGAATTCTCGCGAACGCGGCGCGAACGCCGGATCCATGATCGGCGAAAGGCCGGAGAGCGGCAGGATCAGCCCCTGCCGGAAATGCGACCCCGAACTTTCGAGGGGGACGGCGCGCCCGAAAACATCGACGGCGTTCGGACCCGTAAACAGACGCGCGCCGTCGGTCGAAACGAAGGTCTCGAATTCCGATTGCGCTGATCCGGAAAACGAAATGTATCCGAGGGGATGGCCGAGTTCGTGGACGATGATCGACAGAAGGTCGAACTGTCCGAACGGAATGGCCGCGGTTCGCGACAGCGGATCGGGGTCGATGAAGTATTCCCCGGCGTCGAAGCTGTCGCTGTTGAGAACGACTTCCGCATCGGGACGCGAGCCGTTGACGTCCGTCCCGGTGCGGATTTCATAGGTGACGCCGGAGGCGAAGACGTCGCCGCCAATCCATCGGCTCGATTCCGGTCCCGCTTCCGCAAGCGTGGCGTCCCCGAGATCCTCGAGGCTGACCCGCACCTCGATCACGGCGTCGGAAGGGCCGAGATAGCGCGACCAGATGTCGCCCGCGATCCGGAAGAGATCGAGGACGGCGTCCTGTGTCGACCGGGAAAGGCTGCTGTTGCTGAACGAGGGCGCGGCTGTAAATGCCCAGTTCACCATAATAAACTCCAAACAACGTTAGGCGAGAACCGCAAACATGCTCGCAACGGCGCGCCAGCCCTCCCTCAGTCGCAAGTCTTCGCACGAAACCGGTTCGGCTTCGCCTAACGCCGCCGTTAAAAATCGTTTACGAGCGGAAGGCCCCGTCGCCCCGCGGCCAGCCGCCCGTTTCAGCGATGCGAGAAGAAACGCCCTCGGTTCGCCGCGAGGCTGCGCGCCAGGCCGATGCGGAAAAGCCCGCCGGAGAGCGGCGCGGCCGAGAGCGCGGCTTCGTCAAGACCGATGCGCGCGCTCGTGACGTAGATCGCGCCTTCCGCGAAAGCGAGGCTCGTCGGACGGGGAACGTCGATCGCCACGGACTGAATGTGAGCGCCTTCGGGGGAAAAGCGCCGGATCGCCGCGCCGTCCCAGAACGCCACCCAGAGACAGCCCGCCCTGTCGACCTCCATGCCGTCGGGATAGCCGTCCTCTTGTGAGAATTGGAGGAAAACCTCGCGGGGTCCCAGCGCCTCGCCGTCGCTCGACGCGGCGTATATTGTCCGGGCCGCGCTATCCGTGACGAATACGCGCTTGCGCTCAAGATCGAAGGCGGGCCCGTTCGTCACGTGAAAAGCATCGGCGAGCCGGCTCGCCGCGCCCCCCGGCGCGCGGCGCCCCCCAGCCCCCGCCGCCCCCTCCGCCGCCGCCCCCCACCTGCCCCCCCCCACC
>CAZBOC010000488.1:0-1774 GCA_964493225.1 uncultured Caulobacterales bacterium
GGAGACCTCACGCTCGCTCAAGCCGGCCGCCGTAGCGACTTCGGCGCGCGTCAGACGCGGCTCCGTGTAGAGCCCCTCCCGGTGAAGCGCCCGTTCGATCCAATCGAACAGGGATGGATCGAGATCGTGAGCGGCCGGGCGCTAAGCCGGCACCTCGCCAAGGCCGCCCGGCGGAAGGCCTTCGAACAGCGTTTCACGCCGCACGGCGAGAAAGATCAGGCCCGCCGTCATGGCGAGCGAGATGATCAATTGCAGAAAATAGGCGCCCTCTGACGCGAGCCAGGGCCAGTCGTCGTGCAGCCAGCGTGCGTCCATGCGCAGGCTGTCGAAGACGCCGACGCCGACGAAGGCCCCGATCAGCACGTAGAGCAGGTTCAGCCGGATCCGCGCCGCATCGGAACGCTGCTCCGGCGACGTTCTGTGGAACCGGTGAACAAGCCACGCCGAGGCGCCCGCGTAGATCACCAGGCTCAGCCGCGCCCCATGCTCGACGAGGTCAAGGTGTGAGCCGGTCAGCGCCAGGCCGGCGAGAAATGGCGCGGCGTGCAGCGCGTCGGCAGGGCGCAGGGCCCGGCCGGAAAAGATCAGGCTTCTGACAAGCAGATAGAAGAGCGGCGGCAAAAGCAGCCGAAAGGCGGGTGTGACCAGCCAGACGGCGCGGAATCCGGCGGCCTCCTCCAGCACGTTGAACACCATCCACGCCGCCGCCATCGCCATGAGCGCCGTAGCTGCGTGCAGGCGTGGCCGGCCGATGCTCAACGCGACGCCGGTCAGGGCGACCGCCGCCAGAGCGATCTGGATCAGATTGGCGAGACTAACCTCCATCTGGACTGATTACGCCAGAACGGCGTGCCGCGAAATGCTGTAGGTCGTCAGCAACCATGGGACATTTGACGGGTTTGTCGTAGCGGAGGAATTTCAGCTCATCGTAGCCCATTAAGGGAGCGAAGATGAGACGGAAATCCGAGCCGCAGGGTCGATCGAATTCGATCGACGCGGAACAGCATGTTAAGAACATTCACGATGAGTCATCCCCCCCGCAGACTGGCGTCAGCAGCCTTGAAGCGGGGTCTGGTTAGAAGAACGGCGATTTAGTCTTGCTCAAGACTTCGCCAATCCCCGCCCAGCGCCAGATTGAGATTGATCCACTCGTCAAGCAGCGCCCGGCGCACGCTGACGAGATTGCTGTCGGCGGCGAAGGCGGTGCTCTGAATCGTCAGCACGTCGAGTAAATCCGTCTCGCCTTCCTCATAGCGGATGCGGGCGAGTTCAAAGGCGCGGCTCGCCTGCTCCGCGGCTTCAGCAAGCGCCGCTTCGCGGTCGCGCAAAACGATATTCTGATCGAGGCTGGTCTCGACCTCCTGAAAGGCGTTGATCGCGGTTTGCGCATAGGCGCCGATCGCCTGTTCGCGCATCCCCCTCGCTTCGTCGACACGACCCTTGCGCAGACCGCCGTCAAATAGCGGTCCGATCAGATTGCCGGCGACCTGCCAGGCGACGTTTTCCGGGTCCAGAACATCGCGCAATTCGCCTGATGAGCCGCCGATGGTGCTGGTGAGGCTGATCGTCGGCAGGCGCGCGGCTTGCGCCGCGGCGACGTTGTTGCTCGCTGCGGCGACGGAAAGCTCGGCGGCGATGATGTCGGGTCGGCGCGCAAGCAAATTCGACGGCGCGCCCGGCGGCGGCGGCGGCGGGATGGCCGGCAGCTTCGCGCCCGGTTCCAGATCAGCTCCGGGATAGCGCCCCAGCAGGACTTCCAGAGCACGGATCGCAC
>CAZBOC010000489.1:0-1770 GCA_964493225.1 uncultured Caulobacterales bacterium
GAACTGACGTGCTTCGACCTCATGAACCGGTTCCGCGTCGACCGGTCGAAGGCGCGCCTCGCCGATCCTGCGTATGACGGCCAAAGCGTCCTCCACATCGGGCTCGCGGCCGGGTTCGGTTCAAAATCGGCGTTCTATGCGGCGTTTCAACAGCATGCCCGCATGACGCCCGCAGCCTTCCGGCGCAAGGCGCGGGCCGAACGCTAAATCCTGAAGCGACGAAAACGTCCAACGGGACCGAAACCCGGTTTGCTGGACGACGAACCTGCGGACTGGGCGCACATCTTCATCGACCCCGCACGATGGAGACGTTTATGCCCGCTTATTCAGAAAACGCCCCCGAAGGCTCGCCAGACGCGCCGTTCGACTTCACGCCGGCAAGACGCGACGCCAGCGTTTTGGGCAAACTCGTCGCGCTCCTGGAAGTCACGCTCGTCGTCGGCGCGAGCATCGCCTGCGCGCTGGTCGCCCAGCAGCTCATCAAGCCCGGTCTTCAGGAAACCTTGGCGCTCGGGAGCGAGGCGCCGCCGGATTTCCTGGCGGCGGCCGGCGTGCTGGCGCAGCAGTTTACGCTTCAATATGGCGGCATGCTTGCGCTCGTTCTTGTCTTCGCCATCCTTCGAAAGCGCCGAACCGCGCGCAGCTACGCTTTGGCGACGGGGCCGCGACCGGTTTGGCGTCTGGTCGTCATCGGGCTCGTCGGCGGGGCCTTCGCCGCCTTGGCTGCGGAAGCGGTCTTCATCGCCAAGGAGCTTTATCCCCTTGGCGCCGATACGCCGCTGTGGGGCGTCATTGAAAACGCGGATTGGGACTGGCGCTTCTGGGTCTTCATGGCCGTCGGCAGTTTCGCGCTCGTGCCGATCCTCGAAGAGGCTGCCTGGCGCAGTTACGTCCTCGGCCGCCTGGTCGAGACGTTTCGGCCCGGCGCGGCGCTCATTGTAACGGCCGTCGCCTTCAGCCTGCTGCACGTTCAGTATCTCGCGAACGGCGACGCCCTTGGCTATCTGACGATGGCGAGCGTCGTCTTCAGCGCCGTCGTTTACGGCGCGATGACGCTGAAGACCGGTTCGCTGCTCCCTGCCGTGATCGCCCATGTGATGATCAACGTGCCGCAACCTTTCGAAGTAGGCGTCGTCGTATTCAGCGCCTATCTGCTGATCTCTCTCATCGCGTCCCGGTCGATCCTCGGTTGGGCGAGCGAGGTGCTGCGGGACATCTGGCGCCCGGACACGGCCATCGCTCTTGCGCTGATTGTCGCGCTCATCGGCCTCGGCGTCGTCGCCTCGACATTCGGCGTTATCGGTTTCGCCGTTTTTGGCGGGATCTCGCTGATCCTCGTGCTGGCCCACGCCATCCTCACCCGCTCCCCATGGTGGATGAGACCTGGTCGGTAGGCTGACGGCTGATGAGCCGGCCACTAACCGGTAGAGGCGAGCGGCCTGAAGCCGGACGTATCGAACCCGTCAGAGACGTTCATCCAATCGGCGAGCCGTTAGTCAGTCGATCCTTGCGGCAGGCGCGCTGGCGCGTTCTGGCGGGCAAGGACCATCTCGCGACGTCGCGCGACCGGCCAATCGAAGGAACGCCGATGATGCGCCTTAGACTGCCGTTTATCTTGCTGGCGTTCGTTGCGGCAACGCCCTCACCGCTGTGCGCCGAGCCGACGGACGAGATTGACGCCTTTATCGAACAGGCCCTCGATGAATTTGAAGAGGTGCCCGGGCTGGCGGCGGCGGTGGTGACCCGCGACGGCGCAATTCTGCTCAAAGG
>CAZBOC010000490.1:0-1763 GCA_964493225.1 uncultured Caulobacterales bacterium
CAGTTGAGGCGGGCGGCGACCTGTTCGATGTGCGTCGATTTGCCGGTGCCGTGGTAGCCCTGAACCATCACGCGACGGTTGAAACAAAAGCCCGCCAGGATCGCCCGCGTCGTGTCCTCGTCGAAGCGATAGGCCTCGTCGACGGCGGGCACATATTCGTTCGGAGCCGCGAAGGCCGGGATGTCGACGCTGAAATCGACGCCGAACGCCTTGCGCGCCTTTACGCTTGCGTCCGGTTTTTCAGGCATGTCGACATCCTTGATTTCAGCCATTTGGGCGCTCCCGCAACTTTGAATAAGCGTCGCGGACCCTCGCCCGAAAGACGTCCGGTTTCAAGATCCCGCGGCGCCGCGCATGACCGCCCCGCCTGCGACCGCTTTGCTCAGGTTTTTCTGGGCTGGGAGAGGCGCTGCTTCAGGGAAAGGACGCGCCGCGCGATCACCGGCGGCAGAAACTCGGTGATGAGTTCGGTCGACTTCACGTCCCAGTCCTTTCGGTCCCCGGAGCCCGGCCGGACGCGAAATTGCGTCGTCTTCGGGGCCTTCGCCATGTCCCAGGTCGCCGTGTAATAGTAAAGGGCGATGGATTTACGGCTAAGCCCTTCCGGATGCGCTATCGGATTGGGGTTTCCGTGCATGCTCTCCTGTGTCGTCGTAAAGATCGCGCAGCGATTGACGAGCGGTACGATAGAATGGACCCGCTCGGACATGTCGGTCTGCCACAACTCCAACTGGCCGCCGTGCTCTTCCCGCCAGTCGCGATTGAGGTAGATCAGGACGTTGACCCGGCGCTCGAGGTCCAGAGGCTTGTGGTGGTTGAAGTCAGCGTGCATCGACAAATGGCCGCCGGTGCGGATCTCGTGAAATCCTCCGCCGAGGAAATAGGGATCGGGGATCAGTCCCTTGATCCCGGTGATGTTTTCGATGACGCGAACGAACGGCCGCGCGTTGAAGGTGTAGAACAGCTTGCGCAGCGTCGGCTCCAGATAGTCGGGGTGGTAGCTGCGCTTGTAGCGTTCCTGGTCGCGGTTGAAGCTCGCGCCTTCGGCGTCGAGGACGCTCGGGAAATGGTCGAGGCAGTAATCCACCATCGCTTCGGGCAGAAAATCATCGATTACGATGTGCGGGAACGGCTCGCCCGCCGCATAACGCTCGCAGAGTTCGAGGCCGCGGTCCTTCAGGTCGTCGACGTCGAAGACGAGGGGATCGGCGGCGTTGCTTTTCAAATAGGTCATAAACCAACGTGAGGAATGCAGACGCGGACGTGTCCTAGCATTGTGGCTTTGTCCGGTTAAGGAATTTCGAGCGAAAAGCGGAATTCGGGGGTCCCGTCCGAGGCGAAGGCCGCGGGACGCAGGGGGCGCCGCTCAGCAGATCCCGGCCTTCTTCAGAATTCCGTGCGCCTTGACGACCTCCTGCAGCTGCTCTTCGGCGCTGCGATCGCCCTCGTTGGAATCGGGATGGAAGCGGCGCACGAGTTCGGCGTAGCGCTTCTTGATCTCCGCTTTCGTCGCGCTCGGGCGCAAGTCGAGCGTCTCGAACGCCTTTTCCTGAAGCTTGGTCAGTTTCCGCCCCTCGCGATAGGCGCCTCTGGCGGCTTTGAATTTCGCAGCCGCTTCGGTGAACAGGCCGTGGGCGTCGGCCATGTCCGCGGGGCCGCGCGCATTGGCGGCGGCGCGCGCCCTGTCGT
Source organism: uncultured Caulobacterales bacterium (assembly GCA_964493225.1). Taxonomy (GTDB): domain Bacteria; phylum Pseudomonadota; class Alphaproteobacteria; order Caulobacterales; family Parvularculaceae; genus JAJFFW01. The sequence continues at coordinate 1,690 of CAZBOC010000490.1, forward strand.
TCTTGCCCATCTCCCAGGTGGGCCGGTCGCCGTAGATGTTGGCTTCGCGAGCGGCTTGCGCCTCGGCGGGGCTC
>CAZBOC010000491.1:0-1763 GCA_964493225.1 uncultured Caulobacterales bacterium
CATAGTCGTTCCACTGATATTCCGGCGCGACGATCCCGTAGCCGACGAAGACCATGTCGCTTTGCGGGACGGAAACGCTCTCCTCGACACGCTTCGTCCAGTAGACGATCTCCTCGCCATAGGCGAGCGCCGCGCCGTTCACGGAGAAGTTCGATTTCTCCGGCTCCAGCGTCGCCTCGACCATCGGCACGCGGTGGAAATAGCTCTCGCCGAGCGGTTCGAGCCCGATGCGTTCATATTCGCCGGCGATGTAATCACGCGTCTTCTCGCCGCCTTCCGTACCCGGCGCGCGGCCCTCGAAGGCGTCGGAGGCGAGGATCTCGATATGGTTCGCGAGGTCGACGGCGGTCACCGCCGCCGGATCGCCGGTTTCGGCGACCGGCGCCGCCGACGCTTCGGCGGCCGGCGCTGCGGCTTGTCCCTGCGTCCCCTCGCCGCCGTTTCCGCAACCGCAAATGAGAACGAACGTCGCCGCCGCACCCAACAGGTGTTTTCGCAAAGCCATTGGATCCCTCCATTCGTCGTTAACGCGCCCTCTGGCACGGCGCTGACCGATCTGCAAGGAAGCGGGCGGGCCCGATGCTCGCCATCGCCCGGTTTTTGCAATAAGACCGCGGTCATGTTGAGCTGAGCCGAGTTGCGCGCGCTTGCGCAACAGGCCCCGGCGGCGCCGTCTCGGGAGGACGAAGATCATGAGCGCAATTCTTGAGCCCGCCGCGGCGGGCCTTTCCACCTTTGAAGACGCCTCGCCGGCGCAAATGCGCAATCTGACGGCGGCCGCGCTATTCGAAGCCGCGGTGCGCCGCGGCGAGGGCGACGTCGCCGGCGACGGACCGCTCGTGGTCCGGACCGGTGAGCATACGGGCCGCTCGGCGCAGGACAAATTCATCGTCCGCGACGCCGAGACGGAAGAAGCGGTCTGGTGGGACGCCAACAAGTCGATGACCAGCGACCAGTTCGCCGCGCTTCGTGACGACATGCTCGCCTATGCCGGGGCCCGCGCGCTTTACGCTCAGGACCTGCGCGGCGGCGCCGACCGCGACCACCACGTCAAGGTGCGCGTCTTCACCGAATACGCCTGGCACGGACTTTTCATCCAGCACCTCCTGATCCGCCCGGCGATGGAGGAGCGCGGCGTCGACCCGGATTTCACCATAGTCGACATGCCGGGCTTCGCGGCCGACCCGGCGCGCCATGGCTGCCGGACCAAAACGGTCGTCGCCATCGACTTCACGCGGCGTCTCGTTCTCATCGGCGGAACCTCCTACGCCGGGGAGATGAAGAAGTCCGTTTTCAGTATTCTGAATTATCTCCTGCCGCCGAAATCAATCATGCCGATGCACTGTTCGGTCAATGTCGGAGCGGATGACGACGCGGCGATATTTTTCGGCCTTTCCGGCACGGGCAAGACAACGCTTTCCGCGGACCCCGCACGCACGCTCATCGGCGACGACGAGCACGGCTGGGGCCCGAACGGGCTCTTCAATTTCGAGGGCGGTTGCTATGCGAAAATGATCCGCCTTTCGCAAGACGCCGAACCGGAAATCTATTCGACGACGAAGCGGTTCGCCACCGTCCTCGAAAACGTCGTCATGGATCCGGCGACGCGCGCGCTAGACCTCGACGACGCCAGCCTCGCGGAGAACTCCCGCGGCGCCTATCCGATCCACTATATCCCGAACGCCAGCACGACGGGCCGGGCGGGCCAGCCGAAAAACATCATTATGCTGACCTGCGACGCTTTCGGCGTCATGCCGCCGATC
>CAZBOC010000492.1:0-1747 GCA_964493225.1 uncultured Caulobacterales bacterium
AAAGGGGCAGGTCGCGATCCAGGGCGACGAACTGCGCGTGACGGGCAAGAAACGCGACGACCTCCAGGAGGTGATCGCGTTCCTGAAGGGTCTGAAGATCGACCAGCCGCTGCAATACAAGAATTTCCGCGACTGAGGCGCGATACTCGCCCGCGCGGCGCAATGGACAGTGCGGGGCCCGTGCGCTAGGCGTTGGGGAAGAAGGGAATCGCCATGGCTGACATCGATGCTGCGATGTTGGAAATCATCAAGGAGCACGCGGTCGGGCTCGTCGGGGATCCGACGCGCGAAACGCCGATCGCTGATCTCGGCATCGATTCCTTCGCCGTCGTGGAGATCATCTACGAGGTCGAGGAGAAGCTCTCGATCGAAGTGCCGTTCAACGCCAATGAAAACCCGCTGGGCGACATGAAAAATGTCGGCGACCTGATCGACGCGGTCAAAGACCTGGCCGCGCAGGCCTGATCATGGCGCGCCGCGTCGTCGTCACGGGAATGGGCGTCGTCTGCCCGAGCGGAACCGGCGTTGAGGAAACCTGGTGCCGCCTGAAAGACGGCTGGTGCGCGATCGAACAGCGGACGATTTCAGCGGGCGCGGGGCTGGACATCACTCTGCCGGTCGCGCCGATCCGCGGCTTCGAAGACCTGACCGCGGGGCTGGGCCGCGACCTGTCGCGGGCCGATGATTTCACGAAGTTCGCCGCCGTCGCCGCCGACGAGGCGCTGCGAGACGCCGGGCTTGACGGCGGAGAGGAACTGGGCCCCCGCGCGGCGGCGATCATCGGCACCGGCATCGGCGGCCAGCTCGCTCTGGACACCGCCTATGTCGGCATGCTGAGGGACGGTCGCCGACCGCATCCCTTCACCATCTTGAAGACCATTCCCAATGCGGCTGCGAGCCAGCTTTCGATCCGCTACGGGATGAGGGGGCCCGCCTTCGCGGTCTCCAGCGCCTGCGCATCCGGCGCCCATGCGATCGGCGTCTGCGCCGACGTCATCCGGGCGGGAACCGCCGATGTCGGCCTCGCCGGCGCGTCGGAAGCGGTGCTGACCTATGGCGCGCTCGAGGCGTGGCGCGCGATGCACATCATGTCTGACGAGCTTTGCCGTCCCTTCTCAAGGAATCGAAAGGGCCTCGTCATCGGCGAGGGCGCGGGCGTTCTCGTCCTCGAGGAGCTGGAGCGGGCGAAGGCGCGGGATGCGACGATCCACGCCGAACTCGTTGGCTTCGGGATGAACGCCGACGGCCGCGATATGATCAATCCGGATGCTGAAGGCGCGGCGGCGGCGATGCGCGCCGCGCTGAAGGGAGTCGCGATAGATGATCCGTACAAGGTCTATATCAACGCCCATGGCACGGGCACGCTGATGAACGATCCGACGGAGACGCGCGCCATCCGCGCGGCTTTCGGCGCTGACGCGGACAGCCTCGCCGTCTCCTCCACGAAATCGATGCACGGCCATCTCCTCGGCGCGGCCGGCGGTCTCGAGGCGATCGCGGCGGTCAAGGCGCTGAATGAGGGCGTCGCCCCGCCGACGATCAATTACGACGCGCCCGATCCCGACTGCGATCTCGACGTCACCCCGAACGATGCGCGTGAACGGCCCATCGATCTCGCGATCTCGAATTCCTTCGCCTTCGGGGGACTAAACGCGGTTCTAACTTTCGCAAGACTAGGGTGAGGGGAAACGCATATGGGCGCCCGCGGCATGGTGAATATACTTTTAATGCTTCTATTTGTATTGGC
>CAZBOC010000493.1:0-1743 GCA_964493225.1 uncultured Caulobacterales bacterium
GGCTGACGCAAATCCGAGATAACTGGCGGCGTTTCGGGATCGAGGACGGCGAGGACTGCACGCCGGACCGCTGGCTCGACGACGGCGATACGCTCGCCCTCGCCGATCTCGAATTCAAGGTCGCGCATACGCCGGGTCACACGCCCGGCCATGTCGTGATTTACCATGAAGGAGCCCGCATCGCCTTTGTCGGCGACGTCATTTTCGCCGGCTCGGTTGGGCGGACTGATTTTCCGCGCGGCGACCAGGCGACGCTGATCCGCTCGATCACGGACAAGCTCTGGCCCCTCGGGGACGACATGCAATTCGTGCCCGGCCACGGGCCCATGTCGACCTTCGGCAAGGAGCGCCAGACCAACCCCTTCGTCGCCGACAGCGTGACCGGCTATGCCGGAACGGCGAAGGCTCAGCCTGACGCAATGGCGCAAAGGACCGCCAAACGCTGGCGGTAGCCGCCTGAGGCGCCGAATTCGCGCAATTGAAACCGGCCCGTTAAACGCCGCGAAACGCAGGCGCTCTATCCTGAGGTGAAGTTCGGGGAGGAGCGCCATGTCGTTTTTCAGGAGATTGTTCTCGCGCAAGGCCGAACCCGTCGCCGGTTCTCCGGAGTTCAACGACGGCGTCAGAAACGCGCTCGCGGGCTTCGGCGACGACGGCTCGCAGATCCGCCACGTTCTGCACTACGCCTATCCGGAAGAAGACGCCGACCCGAATGGGCGGATTTTCATTTTCGACGAATTGCGTATGCGCGGCTTCGACGTGCGCGACGCGAACGCCGACGACGGCCTCGTTCTGGAGCATTATGAAAGCGTCGCCGGAGAGGCCTTCGACGCCATGACCGCCGACCTTTCTGCGTTCTTCGCCGCGCGCGGCTGGGACTATGACGGCTGGGAATGCGCCGTCGCCACAGCCGAGAAGACGAACGAGGAAGACGCCGCCTGACGCCCGCGCCGCGCGCCTTGCGCCTCGCCAGCGCATCACCTAGAAATCAGGCTTAACCGAAATTTTTCTTCACGTCCCGCGCCGCGCTTCCGCAGCGCGGGATTTTGCGCGGGTGCGGGCATGGCGAAACGCGACGATCTTTCCTCGATACTGATTATCGGGGCCGGCCCCATCGTTATCGGCCAGGCCTGCGAGTTTGATTATTCCGGCGTCCAGGCCGTTAAGGCGCTTAAGGAGGAAGGCTACCGCGTCATCCTCGTGAACTCCAATCCGGCGACGATCATGACGGACCCGGACCTCGCCGACGCGACCTATATCGAGCCGATCACGCCGGAGTTCGTCGAGCGCATCATCGCCCGGGAGCGGCCCGACGCGCTACTGCCGACCATGGGCGGACAGACGGCGCTCAACTGCGCCCTCGAACTTGAACGCCGCGGCCTTTTGAAAAAGCACGGCGTAGAGATGATCGGCGCCCGCGCAGACGTCATCGACAAGGCGGAGGACCGGGAGAAATTCCGCGCGGCGATGGAGGCGATCGGCCTTGAAAACCCGCGCGCCGCCATTGCTACCTCGCCGCCGATACGAGACAGCCAAGGCGAAATAATTGGTTATGACCGCGTCGACGGATACGCCGCGGCCATGCGGGCGCTCGAAGAAATCGGGCTCCCCGCAATCATCCGTCCCGCCTTCACCCTAGGCGGGACCGGCGGCGGGGTCGCCTACAATCGGGAGGAGTTCGAACAGATCGTCCGTTCAGGGATCGACGCCTCGCCCGTAGGTCAGGTCCTGATCGACGAGAGC
>CAZBOC010000494.1:0-1738 GCA_964493225.1 uncultured Caulobacterales bacterium
AGCGCCCAGCAATGGGCGACGAGGAGCGGGCCCATCCAGGGCGAATAGGTTGTCAGCCCGCGCCATTCCTCGCGCGAGAAGATGTCTAACGGTCTGACGGTCTCGATTTTCGCCATGGCGCTTACTTAGGCTTGCGGTTTCCGATCGCCAACAGATTTCACCAGCGCCCCCTCATGCGGTCTCCCTTTCGTCGTAAAATCCTGTTAACTTTTGCAAGCGGACAGATCCGGGGATCAGGAATGACGTTGAAAGCGCTCTTCGGCGCGACCATCACGGCGGTTTTGCTGGGTGCGGGGGCCTTCTGGTCCCTGCGGCTGCAGGGCGCGTCGTTTGAGGATTTCGTCGCCGCGCTCTCCTTCCGGGGTGAGGAGAACGCGCTGATCTGCTTCGCCCTCGCCGCGGGGGCGCTCCTTTCGGCGTTTCTGGCCATCGTCTCCTGCTTCGCGGCGTTCCGGGACGAGGACGACCCGGAGTACCAGACTGACGAATACCCGTTCGGCGCGATCCCGTTCTTCACGCTCCTGTCGCTGGCGCTTTTCTGGTTCGCCCTCGGCTGCGGCGGGCGGCAGGCGGTCTCCGAGCCGGGCGCGCCCGAGCCGCTCGTCGAGCCTGAACCAGAGCCCGAACCGCTTGAAAAGCCCCTGCTCGAGAAGCCGCCGGTGGATGAACCGGTCGTCCTCGAAGAGCCGGTGATCGAGGCGTCGCCGCCGTCGCCTTCCGTCGCGCCCTATTCGGCGCCGTGGCCTTATCAGTACCCGCTGATCCGGAACGGCGGCTACGCCCCGTCGCCGGCCGTGGACGCCTATCTTGACGATCTGTTCCCCGCCGGCGATCCGACCGGAGCGCTCTCCGGCGTGCTTTGCGGCAAGGCCTGGATTGCGGTTTCCGGCGCAAGCTCCGAGGAGGGACCGGCCGAGCGGAACGCGACGCGCGCCCGCATCCGGGCCGAACTCGCCGCCGCGCGCGCGGCTGAATGGGTCGCGCAGGCGGGCCCGGCCTGCGGCTCTCCGGTGGTTCTCGGGCTCGATCTCGGCCAGCATGTGGAGACCGATCTCAATGGCGAGGCGGGCGATGAGGCTGCGACGGCCTATCAGCGCGAAACGCTCTTCATAACGAGGGATCTGGCGCCCGACGAGGCCGCGCTGACGCCGCAGGACGCGCTCGCCGAATTGACGGTCCATCTTGACGATCCCGCGGCGCGAGGCGCATTTCTCAGCGGCCGCGCTTATCTGAGCGCGCCGCAGCCCTTTATTCCCTAGCCGCACCGGGTCGCAGGGCCGAACGCCCTGCCTCGGGCAACGGAGGTCCGCCATGCCGGTCGACAACGCGCTCAATCCCTACCTGAAGGGCCTTTACGCGCCCGTCGAGACGCAGGCGAGCGCGCAGCGCCTCTCAGCCGCGAGCGGCGAAATTCCGAAGGACCTGCGCGGCGCCTATTTCCGCAACGGGCCCAATCCGACGACGGCGCCGACGGGCATGCATCACTGGTTCGACGGCGACGGGATGATCCACGGGATCTGGTTCGAGGACGGAACGGCGCGCTATGCGAACCGCTACATCCGCACGGACGACTTCAAAGCCGAGCGGGAAGGGCGCGCGGCGATGCCCGGCATCTTCTCGCCCGCGCGCGCCGTTGAGGGACGCACGACCGTCTACAAGGATACGGCGAACACGGATCTTGTCTATCACAACGGCCGGCTCCTTGCGTTGTGGTATATTTCCGGCCGGCCCGTCGCCG
>CAZBOC010000495.1:0-1736 GCA_964493225.1 uncultured Caulobacterales bacterium
TCGCCCAGGAGCTCGGCTTCGTCACGCCGTCGGTGCGGATCCTCGACAACATGCAACTCGCGGCCAACGAATACGTCATTCGTCTCAAAGAGCAGGAGGTCGGTCGCGGAACCATCCGACCCGGGCGGTTCCTCGTCATGGACCCCTCCGGCGCGCCCCTCGACCTCGTCGGCGAACCGACCAAGGAGCCGGCCTTCGGGCTCGACGCCATGTGGGTCGACACGGGCCAGAAGGAACAGGCGAGCCTAAAGGGCTTCACCGTGGTCGATGCGGCGACGGTTCTCACGACCCACCTGACCGAAATCGTCAAGGGCGAGGCGCCGACGCTCCTTTCCTATGCGGAAACAAAAAAGCTGCTCGACGCGCTACCGGAAAAGCACCGCAATCTCCTCGGCGACATCGTTCCAGCCATCGTCTCGGTGACGAACATCCAGCGCGTGCTACAGGGGCTGATCGCCGAGCGCGTGTCGATCCGCGACCTGCCGACAATCCTCGAGGCGATCGCGGAAGCCGCGCCAGTTTCCAAGGAAACGCAGCACCTGACCGAACACGTCCGCACCAGGCTCGCGCGCCAGATCTGCGGCGCGCTGAAGGGCCCCGACGGCGCAGTCCCCATCGTCACCCTCTCGGCGGAGTGGGAGGACGCGTTCGCGGAAAACCTCGTCGGGCAGGGCGCGGAGCGACAGCTCGCGCTTGCTCCCTCAAAGCTTCAGGAGTTCGTCGCCATCGCCTTGAAAAAACTGGAAGACGCCGCAACCGAAGGTCACGCGGCGGCGATTGTCGCAAGTGCGGGCGTGCGTCCCTTCGTTCGATCTGTTATTGAGCGTGTGCGGCCCCAGACCCCTGTCCTGTCGCAAAATGAGATACACCCGCACGTCAAGCTCGCCAATCTCGGCCGGATCTGAACTGAGTACCTTGTAAATCCATGATGAAATTCATCGCTTCCGACCTCGAAGCCGCCAAATCCAAAGCGCGGCGGGCGTTGGGGGACGCCGCCGTAATCGTCAACATGCGAAACCTGCCGTCGGGCGACGTCGAGGTGACGGCGTCCGACAGTCCTGAGGCTGCGCGCCAGCCGGCGCCCTTCGTCGGCGGCGGCGCGCATGGCGCGGCGGGGGCGCAGTGGTCGCCGTCGCGGGAATTCGGCCGCGACGCGCGCCACGCGATCGACGAGGGAATCCGCCGCCCCGGGTCCGGCGCGCGCCTCAACGAGGCGATGGAGGACCGCTATTCGTCCGATGCGCTCGATCGGTTGAAGGGCCGCCTCTCCAGTCGCGGCGAGCCGGCCTCTGCGCGCGTCGACCTTTCCGACGCGAAAGCCCATGCTCTCGACCAGCTCCTCGCGCCGCACGGGCTGGGAGAGGCTTTGCGCGCTGATCTCGTCGCAGGCGCGGCGCGCGCGCGGATGGACGACGACTACCATCGCCTCGAGGTCGCCTTCGACGAGACCTTCGTTTTCGCGCCGCTGCATTTCGCGCCGTCCTCGCCGATCATGCTCGTCGGACCGACGGGCGCCGGAAAGACCTCGTCAGGCGCGAAGCTCGCCCAGGCGGCGATGGAACAGGGCGTCGGCGCCTTCATGATGACGGCTGACGTCGGGCGCGCGGGCGCGATCGAACAGATCCGGACCTATGGCGAAAGTCTGGGCGCCGACTATTTCATCGTCGAGACGCCCCCCGACGTCGAACAGGTCCTGCGCTCCCATCGCCCGACGGGCGCCGTCATTCTCGACACGC
>CAZBOC010000496.1:0-1735 GCA_964493225.1 uncultured Caulobacterales bacterium
CCTTCGGCGTCTTTGTTCCTGCTCTCGATCGTGCTCGACGTCTTCGACGTTTCCGCCGAACACGCCGCGCTCGTCATCGGCTTCATCTTTCCTTTCGACCGCCTCCTCGACATGATGCGGACCGTGGTCAATGTGACCGGCGACGCCGCCGTCGCGACCGCAGTCGCAAAATGGGAGGGCGAGCTGGACGAGGAGGTGTTCCGCGCGAGCCCTGTTGAATAGGCGCCGCCATCACCGGGCGAGCCGGCGAGCCGGCGAGCGAGGCCGACGAGATCCGGCCTGCGCCCTGAAACGTAATTCATAGCATGTTCGCACTGAGAGCCATTCTCGTCATGGGCGGCGCGGCGCTCGCCGCCGCCATCGTCTGGGCCTCGGGCGCCGACGGGCGGGCGATCGGCGAGGTGATCGCGGCCATGATCCGCGATCCCTGGACCGTGGTCGCCCTCGTCGATCTTTATCTCGGTTTTTTCATCGCGGCGGTCTTCATTTTCGCCTTCGAACGCAGCTTCGCCGCCCGGATCCTCTGGGCGGCGCCGGTCTTCTTTGTCGGAAACGTCTGGGCGGCCGCCTGGCTCGCTCTGCGGGCGCCGCGGATCATCGCTCGCCTGCGCGCCGGCGGCTAGCCGCACGCCTCCCGCGTCGGCGCGGCGAGCCGCTCTTGCGGCGGCCGAGACGGGCCCGTAATTCTCTGCAGGCCGAGGCGCCGCAAGCAAAGCGGCGACCTGCAAGGGGAAACGGGAGGGGTTTTATGTCAATGGAGCCGCTGCTCGCCGCGCCCTGGCACATCCAGGCGCATGTCTACGCCGCGGTGCTGGCGCTCGTCCTCGGGACGGTTCAGTTTCTCGCGCCGAAGGGGACGCTTCCACACAGGCTGATCGGTCCCTTCTGGGCGGTGCTGATGGCGGTCGTCATCTTGTCCGCGGTTTTCATCGTCCGCCCGCGTGATCCCGGCGAACCCTTCACCGCGCATTTCTCCTTCATCCATTACATTTTCATACCGGTGACGACCTACGGGCTCGTGAGCGGTCTTCTGTTGATCGCTCGGGGCGGTCCCGGGATGAGGCGCCACGGCGCGGCGTTTTTCGGCATTTTCCTCGGCGGGCTCATCATCGCCGGCGCGTTCACGCTGATGCCGGGGCGGATCATGCACGACGTCGTCTTCGACAAGCGGCTCTCGGACAATCCGGAAGCCTATGGCGAGCCCTATCTCTATTTCCTGCCCGGCGCGGAGCCGCCGCCGCGCCGCGAACCCGTCAACAGCGAGCCGCCCCGACCGGCTGAAAGCGAGCGCCCCAGCGAAGATTGACCGGCAGTACGGTCAGGCCCCGCCCGGCCGCGGTCGCTCGCATGCGGTCGATCCGCAGACCGCGGCTTCAGCGTTCGCCCGGGCGCGCCGCGTCAGGGGCGGCGCAAGCCAACGCAACTGGCCCCGCGGCTCGCGATCCGGTCAGTCCTTGACCGGCGACCGCGCGTGAGATAACCGCTCGCGCGAGCTTTCGGGAATTTCGCTTTCCCGCGATCGCCGGCACGACCCTCCATCCAATATCGGCATCCATGCTTATATCATGATGGAGACGGGGCCGGGACCGCACCGCCATCCGGGTAACGCCCGCATGGCGGTAAAATGCGTTGTCGCGCCAGGGATGCGCGGGCGGCGGGAACCAAGCGAAGAGGTGACGTGATGTTTGAAAGTCTGAGCGAGCGACTGGGCTCTGTCTTCGAGCGCCTGAAAGGC
>CAZBOC010000497.1:0-1729 GCA_964493225.1 uncultured Caulobacterales bacterium
TCCGAAAGGGCGTCCAGCGCCGCTTGTGAGACGCGGCCATAGGCGCGCACGCGATACCGCCGGGCCCAGCCCGTCGACGGCAGCTCCAGGGCGCGGGCGAGGCCGCCGTCATTGGTCAGGAGGAGAAGACCCTCCGTCGTCAGGTCAAGCCGGCCGACCGAGACGACCCGCGGCAATTGATCAGCGACCGCCTCGAAAACGGTCGGGCGCCCTTGCGGGTCCTTGTGGGTCGTCACGAGCCCTGCGGGCTTGTGGTAGCGCCAGAGCCGCGCCGGGCCGGCCGCGCCGATCCGCGCGCCGTCGACGCGGATGTCCATGCCCGGCGTCACCTTGAAGGCCGGCGTCGTCAGCGCGACGCCGTCGACCGTGACGAGGCCCTGTTCGATCAGGCGTTCGGCCTCGCGTCGAGACGCGACGCCGGCGCGCGCCAGCACCTTGGCGATGCGCTCGCCGGCCTGGTCGACGGGCGCGGAAGCGTTCGCGGCGTCGGCGTCTTTCGGGGTCTCGCCTTTATCCTTTCGGGCGTCGCCCATGGTTAAACCGTCCTTAAGGTTGTTCGCCTTGACTGCCGCGGCGCGCCGGGAATGCGCGGGGAGCATTTCGTCATGGACCTGAAAGAAGAAGCGTCATTCGGCGGCGAGCCGGGCGAGCACTGGTATTACATTTCGAAGGGCCGCGCGATCAAGGACCTTTTGGGCTCGGGGGTCGGCGACATGCGGGCGCGACGTCTCCTCGACGTCGGCGCGGGCTCCGGCGTCTTCGCGCGGATGCTGGTCGATGACGGGCTCGCCGAGACGGCGGTCTGCGTCGATCCGAACTACACGGACGGCTGGCTCGCGGCGCGCGGCGCCGGACCGGTGTCCTTCGCGCGGAGCGTTGAGGCCGTCGACGCCGATCTCGTGACCATGATCGACGTCATCGAACATGTCGATGACGATGCGGGGCTGATCCGCGACTATGCGGCGAAAGCCGCGCCCGGGACGCGCTTCGTCATTTCCGTTCCCGCCTTTCAGTTTCTCTGGTCGTCCCATGACGAGTTTCTGGAACACCGCCGGCGGTATACGGAGGAAAGTTTGCGCGCGGCGGTTGAGGCCGGCGGGCTTGCGCCCATTGAGTGCCGCTATTTCTTCGGCCTTTTGTTCCCGGCTGTCGCCGCCATGCGGCTCGCCGAGCGGGCGCTGAAGGGCGACAGGGAGGCGCAGAAAAGCGCCATGGCGCCGGCCCCGGCCTGGATGAACCGCGCGCTCGTCGCGGTCCACGACATCGAGCGCAAAACGGTCTTTCCGCGCAACCGCCTCGCCGGGGTGACGGTCTTTTGCCTGGCGGAGAAACCGGCGAACGACCCCGACCATTGAGACCTCATGCCGGCGTCCGGCGGTCGCGGGCGATCAAAACGCCGTGGTCGCGGTTCGGTCGGGCCTGACGGGCCCGCGGCCCTGTGCTAGCCTGCCTTCAACCGGAACGGAGGCATTGTGATGCGGATCTTTTTCATCCTGACCCTGATCGCCGGCGCCGCGGGGATTCCGCCGGCCGCGGCCGGCGAAGCCGATGTGGTGAACGCGACGGCGCGCGAGACGGCGCCCGGCGTCTGGCGGATTTCCGTCACCGTGCGCCATGGCGACGAGGGCTGGGACCATTACGCCGACCGCTGGGAGGTTCTGGGGCCGGACGGCGCGGTCCTCGCGACCCGCGTTCTCGCCCACCCCCATGTCGACGAACAGCCCTTCAC
>CAZBOC010000498.1:0-1726 GCA_964493225.1 uncultured Caulobacterales bacterium
GTCCATTTCAGGCGCATGAGTTCAGCCAGCATGTCGGCGCGCTTGACAACCGGGATATGGCGCGCGCGCGCGGCGAGGACTTCGGGGTTGTCGTTGCGGATCGCGGTCGAGACGATGACGGCTTCGGCGCCTTCGACATTATCCGGGTCATGACCAATCGTCACGGATATGCCCTTGGCACGCAGCGCCTCGACATTCGGCCCGTCGTAAATGTCCGAGCCGCGCACTTCATAGCCGAGATTGTGCATGACCGATGCGATGCCGGACATGCCGATGCCGCCGATCCCGACAAAGTGCACGACGCCCGCGCCGAAGGGAAGTTTGATCTTGATTTTACGCGCTTCGCTCATCGTTCCTTACTCGACGCAAATTGTTGGGGCGCTTGAGCGACCTCAGTCTAGCCGCGCGCGATCCGTTCGACCAGATCGGCGAGCGCCACGGCCGCGCCCTCGCGCACGCGCCGTCTCGCCTTCGCCGCCATCGCCGCGAGGCGGGTCCGATCCGCCAGGAGCGGGACCAGCGCCGCTGAGAGCGCGGCTTCGGTAAACCCGCTTTCCGGCAAGAGAATGGCGCCGCCCGCCTCGGAAAGGACACGCGCGTTCGCGCTCTGGTGGTCGTCCATGGCGATCGCAAGGGGAACAAGGATCGCGGGCCGGCCGATAACGGACAGCTCGGTCACGGTCGACGCCCCGGCTCGGCCGATGACCAGATGCGCCTGCGCGATGCGCGCCGGCAGATCGTCGAAAAACGGCGCGACCTCGCAGGCGATCCCGGCCTCGCGATAGGCGCGCGAGACGTCGCCGGCCTCGTTCTCGCGGGCCTGCTGAACGACATGAACGGCGCGGCGCGTCTCCGCCGGGAGCATTGCCAGCGCAGCCGGCGGCGTGCGCGAGAACACGGACGCGCCCTGGCTGCCGCCGAAGATCAGCAAGCGAATTTTATCGCTTTCAACCGGATAAGGCGCGCCGGCGAAGGCCTTGACCGCGTCGCGCACGGGGTTGCCGACTTCGACGAGGCTCGAGCGCGCGCGCTCCGGCGTCTTTTCAAGAATCGGAAAGGCGTGCGCGGTAAAGCGGGCCGCGCCGACGAGAGAACGGTTCGCGCGACCGAGAACGCTGTTCTGTTCGTGGACGCCGTAAGGAATCTTCAGCATCTCCGCCGCCTTCATCGCCGCGAAGGACGGGTAGCCGCCGAAGCCCACCGCCGCCGCAGGCTTGCGTTTGCGAAATTCCCCGAAGGCCTTTGCGAAGCCGCCGGCGAGAGCCGCCGCAGCCTGTGCGCGCGCGACCGGACCGCCGACAGACGGGCTTGCGCCTGAAATCACGACGCGCGCGTCATCCGGAAAATGTTCGGCGTACCGCATTCCGCGCTGATCGGTGACAAGAAGAACGCCCCAGCCGCGGCGCTTCAACTCCTCGGCCAGCGCTTCGGCCGGAAACATGTGACCGCCCGTGCCGCCGGCGGCGAGCGCGATCAGCCGCCCCGCTTGCGCGTTCAAGGCATGATCTCCCTGCGCCGCTGAGGCGGACCGGCGTTGCGCGTCAGCGCCAGCGCGAGACCAAGCGACAGCCCCATCGCCAGCAGCGAGGACCCGCCATAGGAAATGAAAGGCAGGGTCATGCCCTTGGCCGGCAGCGCGCGCAGATTGACCCCGATATTGATCAGGCTCTGGAGACCGACCATGGCGGCGCGGCCGCACACGGCGCATTGCGCGAAAAGGCTCTTC
>CAZBOC010000499.1:0-1713 GCA_964493225.1 uncultured Caulobacterales bacterium
GTCGAGCCGCTCTCGATCGACGAAGCGTTTCTGGACCTGTCGGGCACAGAGCGCCTGCACGGGGCGAAACCGGCGCTCGCCCTCGCCCGCCTACAGTCGCGGATCGCGAAGGAAACCGGCGTCAGCATCTCGATCGGGCTCAGCCACAACAAGTTCCTCGCCAAGCTCGCCTCGGAGTTCGACAAGCCGGACGGATTTTTCGTTATCGGGCGCGCTGAAACGCGCGCGTTTCTCGCCGCCCGTCCGGTCGGCGTCATCTCGGGCGTTGGCAAGGCGATGACGGCGCGCCTCGAACGGGACGGCGTGAAGAGCATCGGCGATCTGCAGGCGCTTGACGAGGCGACGCTCGCAAAACGGTACGGCGAGACGGGCCTGCGCCTTTTTCGACTATCGCGGGGCCTCGACCAGCGGTCCGTCATGCCGCGTCGCGAGACGAAGAGCGTCTCCAGCGAAACGACGTTCCATGACGACATCCGCGATCCGGACTGGCTGGAGGACCGGCTCTGGATTCTGTGCGAGAAAGTCTCTGCACGAATGAAGGAGAAAGGGCTTGTCGGGCGGGTGGTCGCGTTGAAGCTGAAGAACGCCGACTTCAAGACCGTCACGCGCCGCGAGACGCTAGCCGCCCACAGCAATCTCGCACACGCCGCTTTCCGCGCGGCGCGCCGGATGATGCGCCGCAGCCTCGGCGGCGAAGCCTATCGCCTGATCGGCGTCGGCTTCAGCGATCTCGCCCCGGCGGAAGGCGCCCCGCAGGCGGAGCTTTTTGAAGACGCAGACGCGCGCATGGCGACGCGCGAGCACGCGGTAGATCTCATCCGCGCGCGCTTCGGCGAGGGGGCGATCGCGGCCGGCCGGGTGCTCAAACGCGGCGGCGGCGACGCGCCGCGCCTGCGGCGATCGCGCGGCGCGCAAGACGTTTGATCGAACGGCGCGAACCGTTAGGATCACCGTGTCAGAAGGAAACCGCCCATGAACCGGATCAAAAGCCGCCTCGCCGAGCTTGGGCTCACGCTCGCCTCGCCGCCGGCGCCCGTCGCCAACTACGCGCCTTTCGTTCAGAGCGGGAGCCTCGTTTTCATTTCTGGCCAGCTCTCCATGACGCCGGACGGGCTCATTACCGGCAGGCTCGGCGACGGGCTCGACCTCGAACGCGGCGTCGCGGCCGCGCGCGCCTGCGGCGTCAATCTCCTCGGCCAGTTGAAAGCCGCCTGCGCGGGCGACCTCGATCGCGTCCGCCGCGTCGTCAAGCTGGGCGGGTTTGTGAATTGCACGCCGGACTTCGTCGAACATCCGAAAGTCGTCAACGGGGCCTCCGATCTCATGGTCGATGTGTTTGGCGACGCCGGTCGCCACGCGCGCGCGGCTGTTGGCGCGCCCTCGCTCCCCCTCGGCGCCGCCGTCGAGGTGGACGGCGTTTTCGAGGTCGCTTGATGGCCGACGGCGGAGACGGCTTCACGGCGCGGACGGTGTCTTCAGTACGCGAGGTCGGCGAGAGCGCGTGGAACGCGCTCGCCGCGGCTTCCGGTCATGCCTACAACCCCTTCACGTCCTACGCCTTTCTCGATGCTCTCGAAGCGTCCCATTCGGTGGGGACGCAGGCCGGATGGGCGCCGATGCATGTCGTTCTCGAAGAGGCCGGCGAAGTCGGCGGCGTCGCCCCCGTTTACGTCAAGTCCCACAGCCAGGGCGAATACGTTTTCGACCACCACT
>CAZBOC010000500.1:0-1705 GCA_964493225.1 uncultured Caulobacterales bacterium
AAAACAGCTTCTCTACCGCGCCCAGCATCGCGGCTTCAAAGAGGCCGATATCCTGGTCGGCGGATTTGCGGCCGCCCATCTCGCCGGGCTCGACGAGGCGGGGTTGAGGGAGTTCGAGGCGCTCCTCATTCTCGATTGCCACGATCTTTATGACTGGATCATCGGCAAGAAGCCGGCGCCGGCCAATATCGAGGGCCCGGTCTTCCAGATGCTCCGCGACTTCGACGTGGCGGCGATCACCGCGCCTTAGGCGCGCCGACGCGAACGGCCTTGGACCCCGGATGAACGCCCGTTAAGGTGGCCGCTGGACGAGGAGGGGCTCCATGCGGTTTTCATTGATCATTTCAGCGGTGCTTGCGCTGGTCGTCAGCGACGGCTCGGCACAGGACGCCGCGCCTGAACGCCTGATCGTGCGCGGCGCGACCCTGATCGACGGCGCCGGCGCCCCGCCCGTCGGGCCTGTCGACATCGTTATCGAGGACGGGCGCTTTTCGCGGATCGTCGCGGTCGGCGCGCCGGGCGTCGCGGTCGCTCCCGAACGCCGGCCGGAGGCCGAAGGCGCGCGCGAAATCGACGCCGCCGGAAAATATGTCCTGCCGGGATTTATCAATCTCCACGCCCATATCCACACGCCCGAGACCGGCCAGGGCGTCCCGGAGGACTACATCTTCAAGCTCTGGCTCGCCCACGGCATCACGACCGTGCGCGAACTTGGCAACAGCGAGGGTGCGAAATGGACGGCGGATATCGCCGCCAGGGCCGAAGCCGGCGAAATCCTCGCGCCGCGGATTTATCCGTTCCCGGTCTTTCGCGACCGCGACGCGGACGACATTACGACGCCGGAGGCGGCGCGCGCCCGCATCCGCCAGTTGAAGGCCGACGGCGCGAAGGGCGTCAAGTTCTTCGGCGCGCCGGAGGAAATCCTCTGGGCGGCGCTTGAAGAAGCGAAGGCGCAGGGGTTGAAGACGACCATGCACCACGCCCAGCTCGATGTGGCGCATGCCGACGTTCTTGACACGTCGGGACACGGGCTCGGCTCCATGGAGCACTGGTATGGTCTCCCCGAGGCCTTGTTCGACGACAGGACGCTGCAGGCCTATCCGGCGGACTACAATTATCAGAATGAACAGAACCGCTTCGAGGAGGCGGGCCGGCTCTGGACCCAGGCGGCGGGGCCGGGCTCGGAACGGTGGGAATATGTGATGGAGACGCTCCTTGAGCGGAACTTCGCGATCGTGCCGACATTCTCGATCTATGTCGCAAGCCGGGACTGGATGCGCGCGCGCCGCGCGGAATGGCACGATGCTTATACGATGCCTTCGCTCTGGCGCTTTTTCGCGCCCGACCGCAACGCCCATGGCTCCTACTGGTTCGATTGGGGCACGGAGCAGGAGATCGCCTGGCGCGACAATTATCGCCGCTGGATGGCGTTCATCAATGAATTCAAGAACCGCGGCGGTCTGGTCGGCGTCGGCGAGGATGCGGGCTACATCTATTCGACTTACGGCTTCGGGTTCGTGCAGGAGATGGAGCTGTTGCGCGAGGCGGGCTTCAACCCGCTTGAAGTCATCAGCGCGGCGACGTTCGCAGGCGCGAAAATTCTCGGTGCGGAAGAAGAGATCGGCTCGGTCCAGGTCGGCAAACGCGCGGATCTCGTGATCCTTTCGGAGAACCCCCTCGCCAATCTGAAGGTGCTCTACGCCAC
>CAZBOC010000501.1:0-1696 GCA_964493225.1 uncultured Caulobacterales bacterium
GCGCGGAGGAAGCGCTCGGCGAGGCCTTCGACATCCGCGCCTTCCACGACGAAATCCTCTCCAGCGGCTCGATGCCCCTTGACGTCCTCGACGCGCGCATTGATCGCTGGATTGAAGCTGAAGGGGGCTGATTGTCCGCCGGTCGGATCGCGCGTCAGCTGCGGCCTCCAGAACCCGTCGCATCCCATAAGAAGCACGCGCGTAAAACGAGAAACCGTCGTGAATACCCTGATCGGCCTCGCGGTCGCCCTGATCGGCCTGACCTCATCCGCCCGCGCGCAGACGCGCGCCGAGCTGGCGAGCCCGCGCGCGACCGAGCCGTTCGCGGCGGACGGGTACGCGGCGCGGCGATCATCTCCGGCGCGGGTCCTGATCCCGCCGGCCGTGGCCGCCGTACCAAGAACGGGTTTATAGAAGTCTGGTCATGATCGACCATGAGCCGCATGCGGATCTTCGCCATTTCACGTTCCGTGAGCTCCTCGCGCAACGTGCGCTGGCGCGCAGGGCGCTGCGTCGGGGGTGCAACCGCGCGGCGGCGCACGCCCTCATCGCGGCGATCGACGCCGCGCTGGAGACGCGCCGGAAACGGATTTTCGACAAGCGAAGCGCCAGCGCGCCCGGCGCGGAGTTTTGAGCCTATCGCCAGGGACGCGGGTCGCTGGCGATGATCGCCATCAAAAGCGTGTCGCGCACCCCGATATGGGTCTCGTAGGTCTCGCGCAGGAGACCCTCGCGGCGGAAGCCGAGCTTTTCAAATGTGCGGACCGACGGCAGGTTTTCGGGATCGATGTCGGCGAAGACGCGGCGCGCGCCTTTCTCCTCGAAAACATGGGTCAGGGCGGCGGCCAGCCCCATGACAGCGAGACCGCGCCCCCGCGCATCGGGCGCCACCGCGCACGCCGCCTCGAAAACGCCCCGCCCGCGCGCGATCATAGAGATGCGCCCGAGGCTTGGGCCGTTCGGTTGCGTAAAGAGAGACCAGTCCCCGCCCGGTTCCTCCGCCAACCATTCAGTCAAGAGCTGGCGGGTTTCGTCGACGCCCGATGTCGCCGGCCGCGGCAGGTACCGGCAGCTTTCCGCGTCGCCGAATATCGCATGGAGCGCTTCGGCGTCGCGCTCGGGCTCGAGCGCCTGCAGGAAAACCTGTTCACCCATCGCCCGGCATTTTGATACGCCTACGGACGGCCCGGGCCTGTCTTATTCGAGCGACCGCGCGACTTTTTCCACAGAGAAGCATTCGATCACGTCGCCTTCGCGTAAGTCTTCATAATTCGCAAAGCTCATGCCGCACTCCTGACCGGCGTGCACTTCCTGAACGTCGTCCTTGAAGCGCTTGAGCTGCGAGAGTTCGCCCTCGTGGATAACCGTGTCGTCGCGGATGAGGCGGACCTTCGCGCCGCGGCGCACCTGGCCTTCGGTGACGCGGCAGCCGGCGACCTTCTTCTTGCCTTCGCGAGAGATGGTGAAGACTTCGAGGATTTCCGCATTGCCGAGGAATGTCTCCCGCAGCTCCGGATCGAGCATGCCCGAAAGCACGCCTTTGACGTCGTCAATAAGGTCGTAGATGACCGAATAGTACCGGATTTCGACGCCCTCGCGTTCGGCTTCGTCGCGGACCTTTTTCGGCGCACGGACATTGAACCCGAAGACCGGCGCGCCGGACGCGCCCGCGAGAATGACGTCGCTTTCGGTGATG
>CAZBOC010000502.1:0-1688 GCA_964493225.1 uncultured Caulobacterales bacterium
GGGCGCATCGAGGCAGCCCGCCTCGCGCAGCCAGCCGCCGCCCTGTTCGATCATCGGCCGCGCGCCCACCTCGGTATAGAGATCATGGGACAGCCGCCAGAGCCGGCAGGCCTCAGCCATGTCGCCGCGCGTCTGCGCCACCGCGCCGAGATTGGCGTAATTGGCGGCCATGCCTTCCTTCTGGCCAAGCTCCCTGTGCAACGCCAGCGATTGCTCGAAATAGCGCGCCGCCCCGTCGAGATCGCCGCGCGTGAACGCCACAGTGCCGAGATTGCCGTAGTTGATGGCCATGCCTTCCTTGCGGCCAAGCTCCCTGTGCAACGCCAGCGCCTGCTCGTGATAGCGCGCCGCGCCGTCGAGATCGCCGCGCGTCCCCGCCACAATGCCGAGATTGCCGGCGGCGGCGGCGATCCATATTTTATCCGCAGACTGATTGCCGAGGGCGAGGACCCGTTCAAAGGCGGCGGCGGCGCGGTCGAGATCGCCGATGCGGCTATAAAGCTGTCCGAGCCGGTTGTGGGCGTCGGCGTCGTCCGGATCGCACCCCACGGCGCGTTCATAGGCGTCGACGGCTTTCGCCGTCCGGTCGTTGAAGGCGATCAGCCCCGCCGACTTCCACCGCTCCGCGGCCAGCGCCGCCTCCTCTTGCGCCAGTTCCGCGAGCAGGGCGTAGGCCTCGTCGCCCTTGCCTTCCGCCTCCAACGCCGCCGCCCGGCGCTCCCGCTCGTTCTTCGATGTCGCCAGCCGGACGAAGTCGCGGACAAACTCATCAGCGGCCTCTCGTCCCTCCGGCGGCGACGCCGACGGCGGCGGCGCATTTTCGAACCGCTCCCCCGCCAAGCGGTAGCCAAGTTTCAGCGCCTGTTCAGCGGATACTTCCCCCGCAACAATCGATTCTATGAAAGCGAGTGGAACTTGCTTCGCGCCGCCGTTGCCCTCAGGCTCAGACTTGTCGCCGTTCCATTCTTTGAAGTCCTTGCGCGCTTTGGCGATTTTGCTGAAGTAGTCAGCCGCGAAATACGACCCGACTGCAAATATCCCGATCGCACTGGCCCATGCCGGACCTGTGCCGATGGTCTCGGTCAACGCTGTCCAGACCGCCTTCAAGACATCCCCCGCTCATCCATGTAAAATGAAGATTTGTTTCGCACGACGCGCGGGCGATCTCAACCGCGCCCGCCTGCCCTTCCCTTCCCTTCCAAATCCCCTATCTTCTCGCCCATGGCCGCAAAACGCAGACCGACGTCGCAGCCTGTCACCGACGCCGCCGAGGTGACGCCCGGCGGTTTTTCCGAAGCCGTCGCGACCTATCACGACAAATACGCCGTCGCGGCGTGGGAGCCGCACCGCCCGGAGCGTCCGCCGACGGCGAAGGCGCTCTCAAGGCCCCTGAAAGTCGTCTCGCAATATGAGCCGGCGGGCGATCAGGTCGCCGCGATCCCGGAACTTTCCGAAGGGATCAACGCGGGCGAATGGGACCAGGTCCTCCTCGGCGCGACGGGCACGGGCAAGACCTTCACGATGGCCAAGGTGATCGAGGCCTGCCAGCGGCCGGCCCTGATCCTCGCGCCGAACAAGACGCTCGCCGCCCAGCTCTACGGCGAGTTCAAGGAGTTCTTCCCCCACAACGCGGTCGAATACTTCGTCTCCTATTATGATTACTACCAGCCAGAGGCCTATGTTCCGCG
>CAZBOC010000503.1:0-1677 GCA_964493225.1 uncultured Caulobacterales bacterium
CGTGCGTTTCAGATCGACGACCGTGAAATCCGCGTCATAGCCGACCGCGAGCCGGCCCTTGCCGGCGATCCCGAAGATGCGGTTGGGCCCGTGGCAGACAAGGTCCACGAGGCGCTGGAGGCTCAGGCGCCCTTTCGCGACATGGTCGAGCATCAGGGGCAACAGCGTCTGGACGCCCGGCATGCCCGACGGCGAGGCGGGATAGGGCGCGGCTTTTTCCTCGCGCGTATGGGGCGCGTGGTCCGAACCGATCACGTCGATAATCCCTGCGGCGACGCCCGCCCAGAGGCCTTCGCGGTGGCGCGCGTCGCGGATCGGCGGGTTCATCTGGGCGAGGCCCTCTAGGCGCTCGTAACATTCCGGGGCCTCCAGCGTTAAATGCTGGGGCGTCGCCTCGGCCGTTGCAATGTCCTTGTGTTCGGCGAGGATCGGGATTTCATCCGCGGTCGAAATATGGAGCACATGGATCCGCCGCCCGGTCTCGCGCGCGAGCCGCAGGAGTCGCTCCGTGCAATGAACGGCGGCCTCGACGGACCGAGCCTCGGGATGGGAGGTCCAGTCGCCTTCCCGCGCGCGGGTCTTGCCTTCGCGAAGCAGAAATTCGTCCTCGGAGTGAGTGGCGACGCGGCGCCGGCCATGGGCGAGGACCGCGCGCACGCCTTCGTCGTCCTCCACGAGGAGATCGCCCGTCGAGGCGCCCATGAAGATCTTGACCCCGCACACGCCGGGCAGCAGCTCCAGTTCCGCCAATTCGCGCGGATTGCCGTGGGTCGCGCCGACATAGAACGCGTGATCGCAATGCATGCCGGCGTGATCGACCTTGCCGGCGGCGCGGGCGAGCTTGTCCTCGATCGCTTCCTTGGTGACCGTCAACGGCGAGGTGTTGGGCATTTCGAAAACCGCGGTCACGCCCCCGAGGACGGCCGCGCGCGATCCCGTGTGGAGATCCTCCTTGTGCGTCGGACCCGGTTCGCGGAAATGCACCTGGCTGTCGATCACGCCCGGCAGGACATGGAGCCCCGTGCAGTCCACGGTCTCGCCCGCGTCGCCTGCGAGGTTTCCGATCTCCGCGATCTTGCCGCCGCGCACGCCAATGTCGCGCGGCGCTTCGCCGTCGTGATTGACGACGGTTCCGTTTTTCACGATCAGATCAAATGCGTCGGTCATGGCGCGACTTTAACCCGCGCAGGCGCGCGGCGCCAGCATGCGGCGTCAGCCCTTATGTTTTCCGGCGGCAAACCGAAATCCTCGATCAGCGAGGCCCGCGTCTCAGCCGCCTGCGCCGAGAGCCAGTCACGAAACTGACCGATCGGCCCGCCGGCCCGCGCAGGCGCCTTGAAGCGGGCCTGAAAGACATAGCTCGTCGGAACCCCTTCGTGGGCGGAGAACACGAAGCGCAGGTCTTCATTCTTCATTTCGTCGACCAGGAGCGCCAGGCCCGCCAGCATGTAGCCGGCGCTCGACTTGATGGCGTCAAGCCCGTCGCGAACCTGTTGAAACCGCATGCCGCGCGTCACGCCGGATTTGCGCCGGCCAAATTTCTCCACCCAGCGCGGCCAGTCGACCGCATCGGGGTCGTCCCTGTAGAAATCGACATGCAGGAGCGGCAGGCCTTCCAGCGGATGCGCCCTGCGCCCGCGGGGCACGCGCGCGTGGTTTTCCGCCGAGCAGATCGGC
>CAZBOC010000504.1:0-1676 GCA_964493225.1 uncultured Caulobacterales bacterium
TCCTTCATGGCGTCGCGCATGGCGGCGAGGTCCACGACGGCGGGAACTCCCGTGAAATCCTGCATCAGGACGCGGGCCGGGCGATAGGCGATCTCGCGGTTCGTGCGCCCATTCGCAAGCCAGTCGGAGAAGGCCTTCGCGTCTTCGACCGTAACGCTGCGGCCGTCCTCGAAGCGCAAGAGGTTCTCGAGCAGCACCTTCAGTGAGAAGGGCAGCCGGGAGATGTCGCCGATCTCGGCCTCGGCCGCCTTGAGGCTGTAGAATGCGTAGCGCTCGCCGGCGGCGGTCAGCGTCTTCCTCGTATTCAGCGTGTCGCGTCCCGGAATCATGCGGCTCGGCCTCCTTCACCAGTTTGCCAAGATTTCGGCTCCTTATGGCTGATGGCGTCCGGGCGCGCAATTCGCAGCTTCGTCGCCCTCAAGCGCGCCCCATCATCGCCCCATTAACGAACAATTTTCGCTTTCGATGCAGGCTATGGTAAACGGCGAACCGATTTATCCTCAGGAAGCCCTGCGCACAGCCAATAAGGAGTTTTCGACGATGCGTTCATTCATCGCCGCCCTTTCCTTTACAGCCGCCGCGGTCGCCGCCGACGCCGCGACGGCGGCCAAGCCCGAACCCGTCGCGACGTTCCGCGACTGGAGCGTCTTCGTCCAGGAGGTCGACGGAGACAAAGTCTGTTTCGCCGCGACCGAAGCGAAGGATAAGTCGCCGAAATCCGTCAATCACGGAGACGTCTTTTTCCTGATCGCCACGTGGCTTTCCGGCGCCGCGACCGAACAGCCGAGCTTGATGGCGGGATACAATTTCCGCGACGGTCCCGAGCCGAGCCTGCGCATCGGCTCGGACAAATGGGACATGTACGTCTCGGAAAACGAAGCCTTCATCGAAGACGCGATCGACGAAGAGACCCTCATCAAGGCCATGCGCCGCGGGGCTGACATGCGCGTCAGCGCCATGTCCAGCCGGGGAACGGCGACAAGTTACGTCATCTCGCTGCGCGGGGTCTCCGCCAGTCTCGACCGCGCGCGCGAGGTGTGCTCCGGGCAATAGGTCGCGGCCGGTTGGCGATGAAGGTCCCCCGGCCAGTCCATTTTCCGCTTCGCTTCACGGGCAAATCGCTCCAGATCTTCGCCGACGGGAGAGGCGCGTGAAGCAAGGGATCGGGAAAGCATGGGAATTGTCGACGAATTCAAGGAATTCGCCATCAAGGGCAACATGGTCGACATGGCCGTCGGCATTATCATCGGCGGCGCTTTCGGAACCATCGTCTCGTCGCTGGTCGACGACATCATCATGCCGCCGATCGGTCTTTTGCTGGGCGGCATCGATTTTTCCAATCTGTTCGTCAATCTGAGCGAGAACGAATACGCCTCGCTCGCCGCCGCCGAGGAAGCCGGCGCGCCGGTCATCGCCTACGGTAATTTCATCAACAACGTGATTTCGTTCCTGATTGTCGCCTGGGCGGTGTTCCTCCTCGTGAAGGGCATGAACTCCCTGAAGAAAAAGGCCGAGGAAGAGCCGGAAGCGCCGGCCGAGCCGCCCCGCCAGGAGGTTCTGCTTGAGGAAATCCGCGACGCCCTGAAAGCGCGCGCGTAAATCGCACACGGTTTCAGTGATCGGGGGCCCGGCCGCGTCCGCGCGCCGGGCCTTTTGTCGCTCTGGGCCGGTCGATC
>CAZBOC010000505.1:0-1658 GCA_964493225.1 uncultured Caulobacterales bacterium
CAGTGTAGTCCTCGCCGAAGAGGTCGGCGTCATTTTTCGCGGCTGCGCTGCGGGCCATGGCGGTCTTATTCTTTCTTCAGCTCCGCGCCGCCGCGCCCTTGCCCTTGGGAGAAACGCGAAGCGCCCTGAAGCGTTTCGCCCGATTCGAGCGTTTTGAGACCGAGCGCGAACTCCGCCGCGAGGGCGTCTTGTTCGTTGAGGGACCAGTGCGCGAGGGCCGATCGACGGTCGTTTCGCAGGCAGGTTTGCGGCAGGGCGGCGAGTTCCTCGGCCAGCGCCGTCGCCGCCTCAAGCGCGCGGCCCGGCTCGGCGAGGCGATTGGCGAGGCCCCATTCAAACGCTTCCGCAGCGCCGACGGCGCGGCCCGTCAGGATCATGTCCATGGCCCGGGAAGCGCCGATCAGGCGCGGCAGGCGCACCGTGCCGCCGTCCACGAGCGGGACCCCGAAACGCCGGCAATAAACGCCGAACGTGGCGTCGCGCGCAGCGACGCGCAGGTCGCACCAGAGGGCGAGTTCGAGACCGCCGGCGACCGCATGGCCTTCGACGGCGGCGATCACCGGTTTTGAAAGCGCCGTCCGCGTCGGTCCCATGGGTCCGTCGCCTTGCGCCTCCATGCGGTTGCCGCCGCCTTCGGCGATGGCCTTGAGATCAGCGCCCGAGCAGAACTGTTCGCCCGCGCCCGTCAGAACCGCCACGGATTTGTCGCCATCCGCGTCGAAAGCGCGGAAGGCCTCGGCAAGCGAGCCGGCCGCAGAGCGATCGACCGCGTTGCGCCGCTCCGGGCGATTAATGGTTATGATCGTAATGGAGCCGCGTTCGGCGATCTCGACGCTCATGGCCACGCGTCATGCGCGATCAAGCGCAGACAGGCAAGGGGGCATGGCGTCCCGGCCCTGTCGCGAGGAACGTTCAGGCCTATTTCCTTCCGCGTGCGGAGGCGAAACCGAAGGCGGCGAGGCCAGCCAACAGAAGCGGTGCTGCGCCCGGCAGCGGCGCCTCGAGGCTCTGGGCGCCGTTCACCAATGGCGACGGGGCCATCGGATCCACCGGCGTCAGGAACGTATCGGGCAGGTTGACGACGTCGGTTTTGTTGAACGCGACGAGCGCGCCGTCCTCGATGATGACGCCGACCTCGCCCGCGTCCTTCGGCTGCATCGTCTGGAAGCTGAACGCGGCGCCGGTGATGTCGGGCTCGGGGCTGAACCGCAGCGTCGGCGCGCGGCCGGCGTCGCTTGCGAACGCGGCGAGGGCCGCGCTTCCGTCGCCGCCGCCCGGCGCGGGCTCGATCAGCATGTCGCTCATGGCCTGTTCCGCCGTCTCGGTCGCGGCCGAGGCTCCGGCCGGAAGCGTCAAGACGAGAGCGAGTGAGGCGGCCGTTTTCTTTGCGTCATCCATTTCCTTGTTCCCTTGAAAGGGGAGGGCGCGGTCCGCAGAGCGGCGCCGGTCCGTCAATCAAGGTAAATTTTTCGCAAATTGGTTAAGGAAATGGAAACGCCCCGCGCCGTTCCGCGCCCGCCGGCCTCGCGACCTCACCAGATCTGGACGCGCTCGTCCGGCGGCAGATACAGCGCGTCGTCCTCTCCCACGTCGAAAGCCTCGTACCAGGCGTCCATGTTCCTGACGACGCCGTTGACGCGGTATTGCGCCGGCGAATG
>CAZBOC010000506.1:0-1657 GCA_964493225.1 uncultured Caulobacterales bacterium
AGGTCTTAGCCGAGCGAGATCCCGAGAAGCTTCCCTGTGGCGATCTCGGCGTCGACATCGTTTTTGAATGCACCGGCATTTTCGCCAGCAGGGACTAGGCCTCGGCCCACCTTGACGGCGGCGCGAAGCGCGTCCTCGTCTCGGCGCCGGCCGGCTCCGACGTCAAGACCATCGTCTACGGCGTCAACCACGACACGCTGGGCGCCGACGACAGGATCGTCTCCAACGCGTCGTGCACGACGAACTGCCTCGCGCCGGTCGCCAAGGTCATGCACGACGCGGTCGGCGTCGAACGCGGCTACATGACGACAATTCACGCCTACACCGGCGATCAGCCGACGCTCGACACGCTGCACAAGGATCTCTATCGCGCCCGAGCGGCCGCCTCGTCCATGATTCCGACCTCCACGGGCGCGGCCAAGGCCGTCGGCCTCGTGCTTCCCGAACTCGCCGGCAAGCTCGACGGATCATCCATTCGCGTGCCGACGCCCAACGTGTCCGTCGTCGATCTCGTCTTCACGCCCGGCAGGGAGACTACGCTCGACGACGTCAACGCCGCCGTCGTCGAGGCCGCCGACGGGCCGATGAAGGGCGTCCTCGGCTACACCGACAAGCCGCTGGTTTCCGCCGATTTCAACCACGATCCCCATTCCTCGGTTTTCGCCCTGCCGCAGACCCAGATCCTTGAAGGCAAACTCGTGCGGGTCCTGTCATGGTACGACAATGAGTGGGGCTTCTCCACGCGCATGACGGACACGGCGTTGGAGATGGCGAAACACATCTAGGAGGGATGAACGCCGCCCTGCGCCTCAGGTTCGTCGCGCTGATCGTGGTTTTTCCGATCGTGGTTTTTCCGGCGGCGGCGGGCATACCCGGCGCGCCTTGCGGGCGCTCGCGGACGCCGGGATGACGCTCGTTTTCTGGCTGCTGCGGCGTCCGGCTGCTGCGGCCGCCGTCGCGGTTGAGCGAGTTCCTCGATCGGCTGCGAGACAGCCCGCTCCGCAAGCGCGGGCTCGGCGTCGAAGCGGCCTTCCCTTTCAGCGCCGTCATAATATTAACATACTTTATCACGCCGTCGATTTTCTATGCATTAGGCTCGGGCGCGCGCATGTTGAGGACCATGTTATGGGGATGAATACGATGACGAAACTGGCGCTGGCCGGCGTCAGTCTCGCCGCCGCCTGTTCAGGCTCGCAGGAGCCTGAAGGGGAAAGGCGAACGCAAACCGTCGAGCCGGTCATCGCGGACGTCGAAACCGCGCCGCTGGAGGAGGCGGACGCGCCGGCCTATGTCGGCGTCTGGGCCGCCGACGCTTCGTGGTGCGCAATCCAGCCGGGCTCGGCCGATCCCTCGCCCATCGCCGTCACCGAGGCGGAATTCATCGGCTACGAAAATCTCTGTCGCATCGGCTACGCCGAGGAAGGCGCCGACGGCGCCTGGCGCATGGAGCTGATCTGCGACGGCGAAGGCGTTGAGTACACAGAACTGGCCGAACTCGATCTCGACGGCGATACGATGCAATTGCGGCGGGGCGACGGGCCCGAGACGGCCTTCGTTCGCTGCGAGGACGCCTGAGGATTGGCGGACCGTCGGCTGAGCCCGCGCGCCCATCGTCCTGGCGTGCAGAATTGGGGTCAATTGCGTGAACTCGCCGGCG
>CAZBOC010000507.1:0-1652 GCA_964493225.1 uncultured Caulobacterales bacterium
TCGCCGGCGCCCGTCAGGATCGCGACCCAGAGGTCGGGATCGGCGGCGAAATTGTTCCAGATCTCGTCAAGCTCATTATGGGCCGGATTGTGGAGCGCGTTGTAGACTTCCGGTCGATTGAGCGTCACCGTCAGAAGATGGCCGTCGGTCTGCGTCGTGACGAATTCGTAATTGCCGGTCATGGTTCATCTCCCTTTTTGTGCGGATAGCGGGTTCGCGCGGATTTCAGGGAGCAACCGACGTCTCCCCTTCGTCGTCGAGTCGATCCGAGGGCCGCGATCATGTCAACGCTGCGGCGCATGTCGGGGCCGACCCGCCCTCGCCCCCATTGGCCTTCCATCCCATTGGCCTTAGATCCCAACGGCCATCGACGCCGTCTGCCTTCGATATTTGACACCGAGCGCCCCGCGCGCCGTAAATGGCGGCGACGAGATTACGCTGAGCCGAGAGCGAGACGGGGCCGCCAGCGGGCGACCACGACCACGAAGGAGAAACCGCGATGGATATTGAAAGCTATATCGCCGAGGCCGGCCGCAAGGCCTGGATCGTTGAAGGGCTGCCCGCCGGGACGAAAGAACGCAAGATCGAGAAAATCGGCGTCATCGGCGCCGGGACGATGGGCGGCGGCATCTCTATGAATTTCGCAACCGTCGGCCTGCCCGTGACGATCGTCGAAACGAAACAGGAAGCGCTCGATCGGGGGCTCTCGGTCATTGAGACGAATTACCGGCGCAGCGCCGAGAAAGGCCGTTTCCCCATAGAGGAAGTCGGCGAGCGGATGAACCGCCTTTCCGGCGCGCTCGACCTCGGCGCCCTCGCCGACTGCGACCTCGTCATCGAAGCCGTTTTCGAAGACATGGCGCTGAAAAAGGAAATTTTCACCAAGCTCGACGAGATCGCCAGGCCCGGCGCGATCCTCGCGACGAACACCTCCGCGCTTGATATCAATGAAATCGCGGCCGTCACGAGGCGCCCTGAGGACGTCATCGGCCTGCATTTCTTTTCGCCGGCGAACGTCATGAAGCTCCTCGAAATCGTCCGTGCGGAACGCACCGCCGACGACGTCGTCGCAACGTCGATGTCGCTCGCGAAAACCATCGGCAAGATCGCCGCGCTCGTCGGCGTCTGCCCGGGCTTCGTCGGCAACCGGATCCTCTTCCAGCGCCAGCGCCAGGCCCAGACCCTCGTCAACAAGGGCGTGATGCCATGGGATGTCGACGCGGCGTTCAATGGCTTCGGCTTCAAGATGGGCCCCTTCCAGATGTCCGACCTTGCGGGGCTCGACATCGGCTGGAAGAAGGGGGCGAAAACCGACAGCCCGATCCGCGACGCGCTGTGCGAAATCGACCGGCGCGGCCAGAAGACCGGCGCCGGCTATTACGACTACGACGAAAGCCGCCGCCCGATCCCGTCCGACGTCACTGCGAAAATCATCGAGGAGATCACCGGCGTCTCACCCGGGGCGGTTAAGATGTCTACTGATGAAATCATCGAGAACTGCGTCTATCCTATGATCAATGAGGGCGTCAGGATCCTGGAGGAAAACAAGGCCCAGCGCGCCTCCGACATCGACGTCGTCTGGCTCTACGGCTACGGCTGGCCGGCGGACAAGGGCGGACCGATGTTTTACGGAGACATGGCGGGGGCGGATA
>CAZBOC010000508.1:0-1649 GCA_964493225.1 uncultured Caulobacterales bacterium
AGCCGATGACGGCGATCACGAAGGCGAAGAACGGCGCTTTGATCATCCCCGCCCAGAAATGCTGCACAAGGATCGTATCCTGCAGGCGCGTGAGAAAAAGGGCCGGCGAAATGTCCATGGCCGTCCAGGCGACGAGGAGCCCTCCGGCGATGCCGAGCATGTCGGCCATGAAGGCGAGGATCGGCAGCATGATCATCATGGCGAGGACGCGCGGCAGAACGAGGACCTCCATCGGATCAAGTCCGAGGGCGTGCATCGCGTCGATTTCCTCCGACAGCTTCATCGAGCCGATCTGGGCGGTGTAGGCGCTGCCCGACCGTCCGGCGAGGAGGATTGCGGCCAGCAGAACGCCGAATTCGCGCAGGACGGAAATGCCGACGAGTTCGACCGTGAAGACTTTCGCATTGAACTGGCCGAGGATGCGCGCGCCCATGAAGGCGACGACCGCGCCGATCAGGAACGACATGAGCCCCACGATCGGCATGGCGTTGAGGCCGGATTCCTCCATGTGGTTGACCGTCGAGGTGGTGCGGAACCGACCGGGGCGCACGAGCGCCCGTCCCGCGGTCGCCAGCGTGTGGCCGATGAAGCTGAGCACGTCGAGGGAGGCGCGATGGGCGTCGACGACGCCCTGGCCGAGACGGTCGAGAACGACGAGGAACGCATTGCGCCGAACGGGCTCGATCGGACAGGGCGCGAGGTGCGGGCCGACCTGATCCAGCAGAGCGCCATGGGCCTCGCTGGCGCCGTGGAAGCCGGAGACGTCCCCGCGCTCCGAGCATGCGCGCAGGATGCGCTGAAGCACCATCGCGCCGGCGGTGTCGAGTTCGCTGACCCCCGAGACGTCGATGATGAGATCGCGCCCCACCGTATCATCCTCGAAATCACGCAGGTCCGCGTCGATCACGCCGAGGTTGCGCGCGCGCCAGACGCCGCTCGCGCGCATGCGCAAGACCCCGTCGTAAAGATCGGTGTCGTATTGGGCTGCGCTCGACGCCATTCGTTAACGCTTTCGTAATGGGGCGCCGCGGCTCGGCGCGGCGCTTGCACTGTTGCGCACTATCTCAGGATGATAAATTGATCCTGAAGACGTCGGAATCTACAGCCTTATGTGGGTTCGCCGACGCCATTTGTTAACGGGTGTGGCTTGGGAGTGACTTGACTTTGGCGAAGAACATGTTCGCGCAACGTTTTCGCTGGCTCTCCGCGCTGCCGCTGTTCGCGGTGATCCTGGCGCTCGCCGCGATCGCCCTGGGGACGCTGTCCGGCGCGCACGCGCCCTCCGCAACCTCGCGCGAGGCGCTGTTTGATTACTTCCAGAGGCTGCAGCCGGCGCCCGCTGAAACTGCGTCTCCGTTTCACGTGGTCTCGATCGACCGGGAGAGCCTCGCGGCCGTCGGTCCGTGGCCGTGGCCGCGATCGGTGCTGGCCGATCTCGTCGAGGCGGCGGGCGCGGCCGGCGCCCTCGGGGTCGTCGTGAGCGAACCGGTCGACGCGCCGGATCCGCTTTCGCCGCAGGTCATCGGCGATTTCTGGCTGCAAGGGGCGCGCGATGAGGAGCTCGCCCGTCAGCTTGACCTACTGCCGAGCACGGACGCGGCGCTAGCCGCGGCGCTGGAGAGAACCGGCGGCGCGGCGGGCGTCGCTCC
>CAZBOC010000509.1:0-1648 GCA_964493225.1 uncultured Caulobacterales bacterium
GCGCAAGGCGTCGACGTGGCGCTGTTGCGCAGGGTCACGCCGGCGACGGGCCATGAGATCGACGCGCTCGCACCGCCCGGCGCGGTCCATCAGGGCGTATTGGCGCAGGTCGACGACCTGCCCCGCGCCCGCTTGAAGGATGTCTGCGCCGACCCCAAGCCGGGCGCAGCCGTCATTGTTCTCGACCAGATTACGGACCCGCAGAATATCGGCGCCGTCTTCCGCTCGGCGACCGCTTTCGGCGCGCGCGCCGTCATCGTTCAGGAACGGCGCACGCCCCCGCTTTCCGGGGCGCTGGCGAAGGCCGCGGCGGGCGCGATCGAGGTCACGCCTTGCGTCGGCGTCGTCAACATCGCCCGCGCGTTAGAGGCGCTTTGCGATCTCGGATACCATTGCGCGGGCCTCTCCGGCGAAGCGCAGGCGCCCGTCGACGCGCTTCCCAGGGATACGCCGGTCGCCATTGTTCTCGGAGCGGAGGGCGCGGGGCTCAGAAAGCGCGTCGCGGAGACCTGCGCCGCGCTCTACCGCATCCCGATTTCGGGTGCCGTGGAAAGCCTCAACGTCTCGAACGCCGCCGCGATCGCGCTCTATGCGGCGAACCGGAGCCCGTGACCTGCAACAAGAAGGAACCCGCCAATGTCAGACGCCCCTATTCTTTATCACTGCCCTCAAACGCGCAGCGGCACCGCCCACTGGATGAATGAAGAACTCGGCGCGCCGTGTACGGTCAAACTTGTCGACATCCGCAAGGGCGAGCAGAAAACGCCGGACTATCTCGCGATCAACCCCATGGGCAAGGTCCCGGCGCTGACCCATGGCGGCGTCGCCGTCGCGGAGACGGCCGCCATCTGCGCCTATCTCGCCGACGCTTATCCGGAAAAGGGCCTCGCGCCTGCGCCGGATGATCCCCGACGCGGCGCCTATTACCGCTGGATGTTCTTCGCGCCAAGCTGCATCGAGCCGGCGATGATGGACAAGTTCGACGCGAGAACGCGGGAGAATTCGGGGGCCATCGGCCATGGAACCGTCGAGAACGTCCTGAAAACCATTGATCACGCCCTTGAGAACGGCCCCTACCTTCTCGGCGAGCAGTTCTCCGCCGCGGACGTCGTCTTCGGCGGGACGCTGAACTTCGCGCTGATGTTCGGCGCGTTCGAGAAGAAACCCCTTTATACGGAGTATGTTGATCGCCTGATGGCGCGCCCGGCCGTTCAGAGCGCGAACGCCAAAAACGCGGAATTCCTCAAACAGCTCGGCTGGGAGTAACGCAGGACGTTTCCTGCGCCGGGGACCAAAGATGTTTCAGGTCTTGATCGAAAACGCGCGCCGTATCACGGAAATCCCCCTTTCGAGCCGCAACGTACTAAGTACGCTTGCACGGCGAATAACGTTCAGAACAGAAAGAGCAGCATGAGCGATCCGAAAAAATCCATCCTCATCACGGGCGTCTCCTCGGGCATCGGCCGCGCCGTCACTGAAGCGCTCGCCGACAATGACTGGCACGTCTTCGGCAGCGTACGGAAGGAAGTGGACGGCGCGCGCCTGAAAGACGCGCTCGGGAACGCCTTTACGCCCCTGATCTTCGATGTGACCGACGCCGACGCCATTGCGCGGGGCGCGGCCGAGGTGAAGGAGGCGCTCGCCGGCC
>CAZBOC010000510.1:0-1645 GCA_964493225.1 uncultured Caulobacterales bacterium
CGGAACGGTTCCGATATGGACCGGTGATGAAGCAGGGGTTTCGGAGGCCAAATGATCGATGATCAGGAACTGGAGGCGCTCGAGCGCGAATTGCCCGGACTGTCGCGGGTGAGCCGTTTCGCGCGGTCCCTCGAAGGGATTCCGTGGTTCGCCAATCTCGGCGAACCGTTAACGCCGGGCGCGCGCGCCGCGGCCGAGGCCTATCTGGACGGGCTCGGCTTCCCCGAAGCCGACGTCGCCATCCTCGTCGACTGGGAGGACGCGGCCGACGCGGCCGAAAGCCTCGACGTCCAGAGCCCCGCCTGGGAGGCGGAGGAGCTCCTTCGGGCGGATCTGACCGCTCGGGCCCTCGATCTCCTGTCGGAGGAGGCGTTGAAGGTCGGCATGGCCCTTGTGAACCACGAAGTCGCCGAGCCCGCCAAAGAAGCGATGGAGCAGGCGAGCCACATCTGGGACGTCGAGGACGAAGCCGCGCGCCAGCTCGCCGTCGGCGCCGCCGTCCAGGCCGCCCATGGCGCGGCGCTGGCCCTTGTTGCGGCGATCGATCCGGAATTCGAGGCCGACCTCCATCCCTTCGCGGCGAAGTTCCGACTGTTTGAATTCGGGCGCTGGCCCGTCGGCGTCGTCGGGCGCTCGTTCAATCTTTTCTAGGCGCGCCCGTCAGGCAGCAGTGCGACGGCGGCGAGGTAAAGCGCAATCAGCGTCAGAATAATTCTGAAGCCGGATTGAAATCGCCGCTCTGGCAGGCGCCTTAAAAGGCGCGTTCCCGCCCAGGCGCCGAGAAACCCCGAGGCGAGGATGGCGGCGATCAGCAGCGCCCAGTCGCCATAGGCGAAACCGAGGGCGCCGAAGGCGAGGGACTTCAGCCCATGCTGCGCGACGAGGCAGGCGGCGTGGGTCGCAACGAGCGCCATCCGCTCAAGCCGCGCAGAGGAAAGGAGCGTCGCGACGATGGGGCCCGTCGCGCCGAAGAACATGGTCAGAAACGATGAGACCGCGCCGCCGGCGAAGAACGCCTTGCCGCCGGGCGCGAAGGATTTGGGCTTCGGTCCCCAGATCGAGAACAGGATGAAGACCGAAACGCCGAGGCGCAGGACCGTTTCCGGCAATGCGATGACGATCCGTGCGCCGAGGGTTGATCCGATGATCGCCCCGCCGATGAACCACAGGACGATGCTCCACCGAGTGTGAATGTAAAGGAACGACAGCCGGCTGAGATTGGCGCCGAGCTGCGCGACGCCGTGGACCGGCACGACGGCGGCCGGCGGGAAGAGAACGCCCATGGCCGCGAGCAATGCGAGCCCGCCGCCGAGGCCGAGCGCCGCCGTCAGCCCCGACGAGAAAAACGAGAATAAGACGATCGCCCCCCCGGCGCCGCCGACCGCCCTTTTTATAAAACCTATATTACGCCGCCGCCCCCGGGGGGGGGGGGGCCCACGTCCGGGGGCGCGATGATCGACAGGACTTCCATGGCCGCCCGCATAGCCGAGCCGCGCCGGCGCGGGTAGAGCTTGTCGGAAACATTCGCGCCCGTTAGGCTCGCCGGCGTCCCCGGACCTTGAAACCCGCCTCGATTTCCCCTGAACACAAATGAAAATCAGCACCTGGAACATCAATTCCGTCCGCCTGCGCATCGATCACGTCA
>CAZBOC010000511.1:0-1639 GCA_964493225.1 uncultured Caulobacterales bacterium
GGGCATCCCCGTATCACGCCCCCCCGCCGGGCGCGCGTTCCGGCAAAGGAAACTGAGGAGGAAAAATGACGCACACGCCCCATGAACTCGCCGAGGAATTCCCGGAATTCGCCGAGCGCATCCGCGATCTGAAGGCGAGCAACGCGCATTTCGCCCGCCTCGCCGAGGCGTATCATACGCTCAATCGCGAGATCCATCGCGCCGAGGCCAACATCGAGCCGACCGACGAGACCCATGAAACGGAGCTGCGCAAGAAGCGCATGGCGCTGAAGGACGAAATATTCAGCATGCTGAACGCCAAATAGGCCGGCGCGCGCGGAAAACCGCCCTCAGGCCCCGGCTTGGCGCGCATAGTCCCATGCGAGAACGGCGAGCGGCCTGACCGACGCGCCCATGCTCTTGGCCTGTTCCGAAGACGCATTGCCCTGAAGCGCGCGGGCGTAGACGCCCTGCGCGATCGCGGCGAGGCGGAACATGTTGTAGGAGAGACAGAATTCGAGATCGGCAAGCCCCTCGCGGCCGGTGCGCGCGCAGTAACGCGTCACCGCCTCATCCAGCGTCGGTATGTTCTCCGCCTCAAGATCAAGTCCGGCGAGGCCGCCGCGCATGTCGCGGGGGAAACGCCAGACCATCAGGAAATAGGTGAAATCCGCCAGCGGATGACCCAACGTCGACAGTTCCCAGTCGAGAACGGCGAGCGTTTTCGGCTCGGTCGGGTGCATGATCGCATTGTCGAACCGGAAATCGCCATGGACGACCGCAATCGCGTCGTCCTCGGGGATGGCTCGGGGGAGCCAGTCGATGAGCCTGTCCATTTCCTCGATACGGTCCGTTTCGCAGGCCTTGTACTGTTTTGACCAGCGCCCGATCTGGCGTTCGAAATAGTTTCCGGCCTTGCCGAAATCGGAAAGCCCCGCCCTTTCGATGTCGACGCGATGGAGATCGGCGAGCGTGTCGATCAGGGCGTTGTAAAGCGGTCGGCGATCTTGGCGCGCGACCTCGGGCAATGCTGAGTCCCAGAAGATCCGTCCCTCAACGAAATCCATTATGAAAAACGCCGTGCCGATCACTTCCGGATCCTCGCAAAGCGCGTAGGTCTTCGGCGCGGGAAAGCCCTGCCCATGCAGCGCCGTCATGACCTTGCATTCGCGCTCGACCGCATGCGCGGAGGGCAGGAGATTTCCGGGGGGTTTGCGCCGCAGGACGTATTTCTTGGAGGGGGTTGCGACGAGATAGGTCGGGTTGGACTGCCCGCCCCTGAACTTCTTTACGGAGAGGGGGCCGGCGTAGCCCTCGACTTCGGCCCGCAGGAACGCGTCGAGCGCAGCCTCGTCGAATTTCAGATGCGCGGGCGTCTCGGCGACGCCGGTAAAGTCCTCCTGCGGATTACTCGCCATGGTCTCTCCTTTCCGATTGCGCCGCTCTGAAGGGCGATTTCAATCGCTCCTGGAACGCCTCGAAGGCCGAGACGACCTCGCCCGGCGCTTCGGTTTGCGGATAGTGGCCGATATCGGGCAGGAGCGTCGCGTCGGCGCCGGGGATCTGATCACGAAAATGCGCATGGAGATGGGCGCCGGAGACCGGATCGGCCCCGCCGATCAGCAGCTTCAGCGGGGCGCGAGCCTCCGTCAGCGCGCCC
>CAZBOC010000512.1:0-1627 GCA_964493225.1 uncultured Caulobacterales bacterium
AGCCGGCACGCCCGAGGGCGGCGAGGCTCGCGAGGAGACGGCTCCGCTGTCCAACGACGGCGCGCTGCGCGCCAAGATCATCAATGATTCCGTCGCCTATATCCGAGCCCTCGCAGAGGAGCGCGGGCGCAACGCCGACTGGGCCGAACGCGCCGTCCGCGAAGCCGTTTCGGTCACGTCGAACGAAGCGCTCGAACTCGGCGTGATCGACCTGATCGCCGACGACATCGACGACCTCCTGCGACAGATCGACGGACGCGAAGTGGAAACCGCGGCGGGCCCCGTGACGCTGCGGACGGAAAACCTCCGCCTGACGCGGGTCGAGCCGACGATCGTCGAGCGCATTCTCGGCTTCATCTCGAACCCGAACGTCGCCGTCATCCTGATGTCGCTGGCGACGACCGGCATCATCATAGAGATGTGGAATCCCGGCTCGATCTTCCCGGGCGCGGTGGGGCTCGTCTGCCTCGTGCTCGGGCTCTACTCTTTCCAGGTCCTCCCGTTCAACTGGCTGCCGCTGGTCCTGATGGGCATCGGCGTCGTCCTGATGACGATCGAGGCCTATTCGCCGACCTTCGGGCTTGCGGGCCTTTCCGGGCTCGTTCTGTTCGGGATCGGCATGTTCTTCCTGTTCCCCGAGGGCTTTCGCGTTTCCGGCTCGGTGATCGGAACCATCCTCGCCGTCGTCGGCGGCTTCCTGGCGCTGATCCTCATCGCCCTGATCGGCTCGCGCAGTCACGGACCGCTCATCGGCTCGGAGGCGATCCGGCGTCGCGAAGGGATCGTCGACGACTGGGACGGTCGCGACGGATGGGTGATCGTCGAAGGCGAACGCTGGCGCGCGCGTTCCGACAAACCGCTGGCCCCGGGCGACAAAATTCGCGTCGTCGAGGTCGACGGGCTCGTTCTGGTCGTCAAACAAATGAAGTCGGGCGCGCTGCTCGGCGGCCTGGCGCCCAGCGCGGGCAAGGCCTGAAGGGACGCCTTGCGAAAACGATGGCGGAGCGGCGGCGGACGCGCCCGGGGATGGAACGGCGATGGCGTTAGAGGGCGCAGATCCGATCTTTGTCGCGCTCTTCCTTTTTCTTATCGGCGCGTCGGCGGTGCTGGCCGCGAAGATCGCCGGCCTGACGCTCATGCGCGGACGCTTCGCACACCGGATCGGAGACCGGATGGGCGGCGCGCGCGCCACGGTTTCGGAATGGTCCGGATACGAAGGGTTTGTCCTCGCGGGCGGCGAGCGCTGGCGCGCGCGGTCGAATGAGGCTTTGAGGCCCGGCGACGCCGTGGCCGTGGTCTCGATGGACGGTCTTGAGTTACGGGTAAGGAAGAAATAGGCGTCGGCGGGACCGGCGTAGAAGAGCCGCCCCGCGCGGCGCATCTGGATTTAGAAGGAGATCTCCATGCCGCCCATTGGCATTCTCGGCTTTCTGGCTTTCGCCGTCCTGTTCATCATCACCAATGTCGTCAAGGTCCTGCGCGAATACGAAAAAGGCGTCATCTTCACGCTCGGCCGGGTCGGCCGCAAGGCCGCCGGGCCCGGTCTCGTCATCCTCATCCCCGTCGTCCAGCAGATGCGCAAGGTCGACATGAGGACGCTCGTCCACGACGTGCCGACCCAGGACGT
>CAZBOC010000513.1:0-1614 GCA_964493225.1 uncultured Caulobacterales bacterium
GGGGGCCTGGGGGTGGGGTTTCCGCCTTTGCCTTCGCGGCCGCCGCCCGGGCCGCCGCCGCGCCGGCGCCCGCGGCCTCGGCCGTTCCCGGCGCGCTAGAGGGCGCGCGCGCGCTCTGCATCGACAACGACGCCATGGTCCTCGACGCCATGGCCAGCGCGCTGGCGCGCTGGGGGGCGCATGTCGAGGCGTTTGCGAGCGACGTCGATTACCTCGCCGGCGAGGCGGATGCGCCCATACCGGACATTCTCCTCCTCGATTACCAGCTTGATGGCGAGCGCACCGGCTTTGACGCCCTCGAAGCGCTCGAGGCCCGCTGGCGGCGCCGTCCGCTGACGATCATGATCACGGCTTCTTCTTCCGGCGAGGCGGAAGAGCGCGCCGCCGCGATCGGCGTTCCGATACTCGCAAAACCCGTGGAACCTGCGGAGCTCCGGGCGCTGATCGACCAGCTTCGCCGTCGCGCGGCGGAATAGCGCCCCGCCCGATCACGGGCTGCGGCCTCAGCCGTCGTCATTCGCACGTTCAGGCTCGGCGACGAGCGCGCCCGCGGCGAGGACGGCCTGCGTCCGGGTCTGAACGTTCAGCTTACGCATGATCGCCGTCATATGCGCCTTGACGGTCGCCTCAGAGATTGAAAGTTCGTAGGCGATCTGTTTGTTGAGGAGCCCGGCGTGGACCTGAAGCAGCACCTTCAGCTGCGCCGGCGTCAGGCTTGCGAGCCGATCGGCGAGCCCCTCGTCGTCCTCTCCGGCGGAATCGCGCGCGCCCGCCGGAAACCACGTGTCGCCGTCGAGAACCGCGCCGAGGGCGGCCCGGATCTCCTCGACGCCCAGCGATTTGGGGATGAACGCCGACGCGCCGAACTCGCGCGCGCGCCGGGCGACGCTCCGGTCCTCGCTGCCCGAGACGATCGCGACGGGCAGCGCGGGAAAGTCCTGGCGCGCCGCGATCAGCCCGGCGAAGCCGTCGCTGTCCTGCATGTGGAGGTCGAGGCACAAAAGCCCGGGCCGCGCCGCCTCGACCGCCGCGCGGGCTTCGGCGAGGCTCGCCGTCTCGATGACCTCGCGGCCCGGCGCAGCGCCTTCCACGGCCTGGCGCAGCGCCGCGCGATAGAGCGGGTGATCATCGGCGATGACGACGGGTTTTACGGACACCTCGGCGGTCCTCGTGGCGGCGGCTTCGCATTCCAGACTAGCGGTTAAGCCGCCCGCCGATCAATTGATCGACGACGCCGGGATCTGCGAGGGTCGACGTGTCGCCGAGATTGGAGAATTCGTTCTCGGCGATCTTGCGCAGGATCCGGCGCATGATCTTGCCCGACCGCGTCTTCGGCAGACCGGGCGCGAATTGAATGTAGTCGGGCTTGGCGATCGGGCCGATCTCCTTGCGCACCCACTTCGTCAATTCCGCGCGGAGATCGTCTTCGCCCGCAGCGCCTTCCATGAGACTGACATAGCAATAGATGCCCTGGCCCTTCAGGTCGTGGGGGAAGCCGACGACGGCCGCCTCGGCGACCGTCGCGTGGGCGACGAGCGCGCTTTCGCTCTCCGCCGTGCCCATGCGGTGGCCGGAGACGTTGAGGCCGACGTCGCCCCGGCCAGTGATCAAGTT
>CAZBOC010000514.1:0-1610 GCA_964493225.1 uncultured Caulobacterales bacterium
GGCTACGCCCGCAACTTCCTGCTGCCGCAGAAAAAGGCGCTGCGGGCCAACGAAGCCAATAAGCAGGTATTCGAGAACCAGCGCGCCGAACTGGAGGCGCGCAACCTAGAGCGCCGGAAGGAAGCCGAAGCCGCGGCTGAAAAGCTCGACGGCCGGTCGTTCGTCGTAATCCGCCAGGCCTCTGAGGCCGGCCTTCTCTACGGCTCGGTCTCCACGCGCGACATCGCCGAGACGGCTTCGCAAAGCGGCGTCTCGATCGACCGCGGCCAGGTCCGGCTCGACAAGCCGATCAAGACTCTCGGCATAACCTCCGTACGCATACGGTTGCATCCAGAAGTCGACGCAACCATCGACGTGAATGTCGCGCGCTCCGACGTAGAAGCCGAACGCCAGGCGCGCGGCGAGAACGTCCTCGCACAAATCGACGACGAGGACGAAGATCAGGAAACTCAGGGTGCTGAGTTTTTTGACGAGAACGCGCAACCCGGCGCCGAGGCGCCCGTGGAAAACCAGCCCGCCGCAACGGGGGAAATTTCCCCGGAAGAAAATTAGCCTAGGCATTCAGTGCGCTAGGGAAAAGCAACCCTTTTGCAGCGAATTTTTCTTGCGCGGCCGTCTCGACGGCCGCGTTTTTTTGTTTTTAAGTGCAGCCATGGCGGACGGCGCGGACATCTCTCCCAACCATACGGGCGACGGTAACAGTCATACTAAACAACAGAAAATCCCAGTCAGTCTCGAGGCTGAACAGGCTCTTCTAGGGGCGATCCTCTTCGATAACGAAATCTATTATCGCGTCTCCGCCTACCTCAAACCGGAACACTTCTACGACCCCATACACCAGTTGATCTTCGAGGCCTGCGGGACGCTGATCAATCAGAACCGTCTCGCCTCGCCGACCATTGTCGACACCTTTCTTTCCTCGCAGTCCGGCTTTCAGGACGCGGGCGGGCGGCGCTATCTCGAACAATTGGCGGCGGCCGTTCCCGCGACGGTCAGCGCCCACGATTACGCCCGCGTCGTCTTCGATCTCTCCGTGCTGCGCGGTCTGATGACGATCGGCGCGGACATGGCCGAGCGCGCGCGCGACGCTTCGCTTGACGACACGCCCGACAGGCAGCTTCAGGATGCTGAACAGGCGCTGTACGAACTCGCCGACACCGGAAAGTACGGCGGCGGCTTCAAAACCTTCCGTACCGCAATCGGCGAGGCCATCGAAATCGCCGACGCTGCGATCAAGCGGGACGGCGGTCTCGCGGGCGTCGCGACGGGGCTGACCGACCTCGACAACATGATGGGAGGACTGCACCCTTCGGATCTCCTGATCCTGGCGGGACGGCCCTCCATGGGCAAGACGTCGCTGGCGACCAACATCGCCGTCAACGTCGCGAAGGCCTACAAGCCGGAGCGACAGCCGGACGGCACGGTTAAGGCCGTCGAGGGCGCGGTCGTCGGATTCTTCTCTCTCGAAATGGCGGCTGAACAGCTCGCCACACGGATCATCTCGGAGTTTTCGGGCGTTCCCTCGAACCTGATCCGGCGCGGCGACGTCGACCAGCGCCAGTTCGACGACATCTACCACGCCGCGCGCGAGCTTGAGGCCCTGCCGCTCT
>CAZBOC010000515.1:0-1605 GCA_964493225.1 uncultured Caulobacterales bacterium
AAAGACCAACGCGACCATTCCCAAAGGTCAGGAGCCGGAGAAACTGACCCTGGAAGAGGCGCTCGCTTTGATCGCGGAACGCGAGAAGAAAAAACCGACCAAGAAGAAAGCGACGAAGAAAAAGGCGACCAAGAAAGCTGCAAAAAAGGCCGCCAGGAAGACAGCGACAAAGAAGGCCGCGACGAAGAAAAAGGCTACGGCGAAGAAATCCGCCAAAAAGGCGACCAAGGCGGAGGCGAACCCCGCAGAATAGAGCTTCGGGCTTTGCTAATTATCCCTTTACAGCTTCGGATTAACATGCGTTCATTGTTACAACGTAACAGGGACGCCCTCCGTGCTTCGCCTCGCCGCCGCAGCCGCCGCAGGTATGACGCTGGCCTCCTGCGCCAGCGCGCCCTCGCCCGCCGGCGGGGCGGGGGCGGGGTTGGCGCTCTGTTCGGCGCGGGTCACGAACGCGCCGGCCGTGGGAGCGGGCGGCCGCGTGAGAGATTTCACGACGCATCTTTCCGTACGCGGCGTCGCGGTGGCGAGGACGCCCGTCTCGGGGTGCCTTTCGTCGGGCTTCGGCCCGCGGCGCGGCGGTGCGGGCTCGACGCACAAGGGCATCGACATCTTTACGCGAGAGCCGCGCCCGGTCTTCGCCGCCGCCGACGGACGCGTCATCGAGGCGGGCCGCCAGAACGGCTTCGGCCGCATCGTGATCATCCGTCATCGGAACGACGTGACGACCTGGTACGCGCATCTCTCCAGCCTCGCGCCGGGGATCCGCGAGGGCGCGCGCGTCAGGGCGGGCGAGGTTATCGCGCGCACGGGACGCACCGGTAATGCGACGGCGATCCATCTCCATTACGAAATCCGCGCAGGCGGACGCGCCCTCAATCCGCTGCAATGACCTTCACGCCGCGGCGGAAAGGCGCTGATCGCAGGTTTCGGGGCGCGCCGTGAACTGATAAAGCGGACCGCCGTTCTCGCGGGCGTAGGTCGCGGCCAGCGGGACGGCCTCATCGTAAAGCGCGGTGCGCGCATAGCCCTCGCAAAGCGCGCGAAGGACAGCATCAAAGGGATGGGCCGAGACCTGCGCTCCGTATGGGCTCTGCACGCGAAAGCTCAGCTCCAGCGCCGGCCCGGGATCGCTGGCCGTCACCTCGTCGAGAAAATAGTTCAGTCGCGCCGATCCGCGCGCCTTCGGCGTGAAGCGGCTCGCGTCGCGTTCGATCCGCCGCGCCTCCCGATCGAGCCAGGCTGCGCGCTCCGCCGCGTTTGCGGCGGCGAAATCGAAATCGTCACGGCGCGCGGTGCCGGCGATCGCGGCGAGACCGAGGGCGAATACGGCGACGGCGGCGAGAATCCTCATGAGCCCCTCCCCTTCTCTCAGGCGAGGATACGCCGAATACGGTTAAATCAGCGCTTGCGAGCGGACGTCAAACATCTCGCCGCGGTTAACGCTCGATTATCCCCTCAGCGCCGCCTCGGTCGCATCGGCGAAGATGTCGAGGCCTTCGTTCAAGACCGCGTCGGAGACGACGAGCGGGACGAGGGAGCGCAGGCACTGGGCGTTCGAGCCGGCGGTCGTCATGATCAGGCCCCGCTCGCGCGCCTCGAGGA
>CAZBOC010000516.1:0-1601 GCA_964493225.1 uncultured Caulobacterales bacterium
TTCCGGCGCGGGCTCTTCCGGCCCGGTGCTCGTGAGCGACAACGCGAAATAGGCGACGCGCCTCTCGCGGCGGCTTGGGGGAGCCAGTGCCGAAAACGATTGGGGAACGGATCAAGGCGGCGGCGGCTTCCGCAACGCCCCCGATGAAGACTGTTCGCCGGCGGCTGCAAGACGCCTGGTCCGAACGCGCCATCGATCGACTTCGGACCTGGAAGGGTTCGATGGGGCGAATGGAATTTCTGTTC
This sequence comes from uncultured Caulobacterales bacterium, assembly GCA_964493225.1. GTDB lineage: Bacteria > Pseudomonadota > Alphaproteobacteria > Caulobacterales > Parvularculaceae > JAJFFW01. Next base: position 246 of record CAZBOC010000516.1, read on the forward strand.
CTTGGACTTTTCTGGGCAGCGTTTCTCGCGCTCATCGCCTATATCTCGGCGCTATTGATCCTCGGTAAGCCGCCGCTCAGCGGTGTCATCCTGCCCGACCGCGCGATCGAGGATTGGGATGATTTCCGCTCACTGACATTCGGCGTCGCCGGTGTTGTCGGCGCGGTCTTCGGTCTGTTTCAACTCTATAACGCAGCCTATCGCTCGCGGCTGACGAAGGAAGACGTGGCGGAGAAGGCGCGCGACGTTGAGGTCAAGCTCGAGGCCGAGCGCAATGAGCGATTTGTGAAGGCGGCCGAACTGCTTTCCCCTGACGACGCGTCGGTGCGCCTCGCCGGGGTTTTCGCGCTGGAGCGGCTCGCGCGGGAAGACGGGGCGAATTACGCCGAGACGGTGATCAGCGTCCTCGCCGGCTTCGTCCGGGAACGGACAACCCGCCGGGACTACCCGCCCCGCCCGAAAGATGAAGATCCGTCCGTCGACGAAAAGGACCGCGAGCCCTGGGGCCCGCCCACCGAACCCGTCAAGGCCGCCGTCACGGCCCTCAACAGGATCTGCGAGGAAATCTTCAACGCCGACGATCGGATCATTTCCGCCGACCTCCGCGGCGCGCAACTCCCCCACCTCGAAGCAAACGTCTTCTTCATGCGCGGCTGGGACCTGCGCAGCGCCAATCTGCAGAACGCTTCGCTCTTCCGCGCCAATCTGCAGGACGCTATCCTCGACGGCGCCAATCTGCAGGGCGCTTGGCTCCACGGCGCCGATCTGCAGCGCGCTCGGCTCCACGACGCCGATCTGCAGGGCGCTATCCTCCATATCGCCGATCTGCAGGGCGCTCACTTTTACAGAGCCGATCTGAAAGATGCTAATCTCATATTCGCCAATCTGCAGGACGCTGATCTTTACGCCGCAGAAAACGTGACTTCACAGCAGTTAGAGACCGCCGTCTGGCCGACCGGCGCGCCCCCAGAATTGCCGAAAGAATTCATAAAGATCGGCTTTGACAAAAGCGTTCATACTGATGATGTCTCTGACAAAAAGCTCCGGCCTGAATACTATGACGAAAACGGGCGCTATCGCGGCCCGCCACCGAGCGAGGATTGAGACCCGCCGCCTCTGGATGATCCGCCAGCGGACGGCGCCGGCGCGGATGGGGGCGCGGGCAAGGCCTGACCGCCCGCTCGCCCCCCCCTCGCCTCCCCGATTTGCCATCATCGCCGCAGCGGCCTATGAGAAGCGCTGACCACTAGAAACCACCGGAGCCCCGCGCCATGAAGGCGAGAATTCACATCACGCTGAAACCCGGCGTCCTCGACCCGGAAGGCAAGGCCATCGAAGGCGCCCTCGCCGGGCTCG
>CAZBOC010000517.1:0-1575 GCA_964493225.1 uncultured Caulobacterales bacterium
CGTGGCCGGGGGCCGTGGCGCTCTACCGCTCGACCGGCGCGCCGGGCGGCGGCCCCAGCGCCGGCCTCGTCGCCGGCGGTCTCGCGGCTGTTCCCGCCACGATGGGTCGGCTGGAAGACGCGCTTCCGAGGGCGGCGCCCTCCGGTCGATGGATCGGGGCGACCGTCAGCGTCCGGCTCATTTCCGGGAGCCTCTCCTCGCGCACCGCGGAAGAGGTCTTGGCCGGCGCAAATCTCATGGCGGTTGAGAGCGCGGCCGGGGCTTTCGAGGTCTTCCAGTTCCGCAACGCGAGGCTGACGGCGCCGGGCGTGTGGCGCCTTGAAGGCCTCCTGCGCGGCCAGGCGGGCACGGAAGGCGAGGCGGCGGCGGGATCGCCCGCGGGGAGCCGCGTCGTGCTCCTCAACGCGGCGGCGGCGAGCGCTGAATTCTCCGCCGATCTGCGCGGGCTCGTCTTCGACTGGTCGGCGGGACCGGACGGGGAGCTGCCCGGTTCGGAGAATTTCGCGGCGCGATCCCTCGTCCTGAACGCGCGCGGGCTCATGCCGCTCGCGCCCGTGCATCTTCGCGCGGCGGCGCGGACCGACGGAGGCTTCCGCCTCGCCTGGATCCGCCGCGCGCGGATCGGCGGCGACGGCTGGGCGGGGGAGGTCCCCCTCGCCGAGACGGTCGAGCGCTACGAGGTCAGGATCCTGAAGGACGGCGCGCCGGTCCGCGTCGCGCAGACCTCCGCGCCGGCCTATGACTACGTCGCCGGCGACGTCGCGGCCGATTTCGGCGCGTCCCCGTCGACGGTCGCCTTCGAGGTCCGCCAGTGGTCCGACCGCGTCGGCTGGGGACTGGCGGCCGTCTTCGGCGGGTGATGCGGCCCACGCAGACGCCCGTTCCGCCCCTTCATTTTCCCATGAAATCACCTATTTTTTGTGGCGAATGGCCGCATGACGGCTCTTTTAAGCGTTTGAAGGAAACGAGGATTTGGCGAACAACCCTTACCAGGTGCTGGGGCTCACCTCGGCCGCAAGCGATTCGGACATTCGCGCGGCCTTCCGCAAGCTCGCCAAACAACACCACCCGGACCGAAATCCGGGCGACAAGGCGGCGGAAGAAAAGTTCAAGGAGATCTCGGCCGCCTTCGACATCCTGGGCGATGCGGAAAAGCGCGGGAAATTCGACCGCGGCGAGATCGACGCCGAAGGCCGCGAGCGCGCGCCGTTCGGCGCGGGGACCGGCGGCGGCTTCGACGGTCGCCCGGGCGGGTTCGGCGGCGGCTATGGTCCGGCGGGCGGGCCGGGCGCGGGCGCCTCTTTCGAGGATCTCGGGGACATTTTTTCCGACCTTTTCGGCGCGCGGCGGGCGAACGCCATGCGCGGGCGGGACCTGCGCTATCGTCTCGAGGTCGATTTTCTCGACGCCGCGCGCGGCGCGACGAAGCGCGTGACGATGCCCGACGGGCGCAATCTCGACCTCGTCGTGCCGCCGGGCCTTGAAGACGGCCAGACCCTGCGCCTGCGCGGCCAGGGCGAGCCGGGCCAGGGCGGCGCGCCGGCCGGCGACGTCTATGTCGAGGTCAAGGTCAAG
>CAZBOC010000518.1:0-1560 GCA_964493225.1 uncultured Caulobacterales bacterium
CGGTCCTTCAAGAGGCGCTTGTAGAGCTTGCCCGTCGGCAGGCGCGGCAGTTCCGCCTCGAAATCGATGCTGCGCGGGGCCTTATAGTGGGCGATCCGTTCCCGGATATATTCAAGAAGTTCCGCCTCCAGCACATCGGACGGTTCGACGCCCGGCGCCGGCTGGACGACGGCCTTCACCTCCTCGCCCATATCCGCGTTCGGCGCGCCGACGACGGCGACGTCCGCGACTTTCGGGTGCATGATCAGCGCGTCCTCGATTTCCTGCGGGTAAATGTTCACGCCGCCGGAAATGATCATAAAGGTCGCACGGTCCGTGAGGAAGAGATACCCGTCCTCGTCGACATAGCCGACATCGCCGAGCTTCGACCAGGTCGGATGGTCAGGGTGCTGCGCATCGCGGGTCTTGTCGTCGTCGCCATGGTAGCGGAACGGCATCTCCGGCAGCTCGAAATAGACGAGCCCCTCTTCGCCAGGCGGCAACTCCCGCCCTGTCTCGTCGCAGATATGCGGGGCGCCGAGGATCGACTTGCCGACGGTCCCGGGTTTGGCGCGCCATTCCTGCGGCGTCGCATGGGTGAAACCATTAAGCTCCGTGCCCGCATAATATTCATAGAGAATATCGCCCCACCAGTCGAGCATCGCCTCCTTCACCGCCTTCGGGCAGGGCGCGGCGGCGTGGATCGCGACCCTGTGGGAGGATAGATCATGGCGCGCGCGGTCCGCCTCGCCGAGTTTCAGCATGCGCGAGAACATGGTCGGCACCCACTGGCTGTGCGTCACGCGACAGGTCTCGATCGCGCGAAGCGCCGCCTGCGGATCGAATTTTGGCATCAGCGCGACCGTTCCGCCAAGGGTCTGCGCGCCCGTTGAAAAGGCGAGCGGCGCGGAGTGATAGAGCGGCGCAGGCGAGAGATAGATCGTCTCCTCGTTGAAATTCCACAGGGCCTGGGAAAGCCCTGCGACCGGCGACGAGACGGATGCGACCAGCCCCTCGGGCAAAGGCTTCATCACGCCCTTCGGACGACCTGTCGTCCCGGAGCTATAGAGCATAAAGGAACCCGCCGGTTCTTCATCGAGGGGGTCGGCCGGGTATTGCGCGATCGCGTCTTCGAAATCGTCGAACCCGTCGACGCCGCCAAAAGCGAGATGGGTTTTGCAGCGCGGCGCCGCGGACGGAATTTCGCGGGCGACCTCCCCCAGCACGGCGGAGGAGATCAGGATTTCCGCGCCGCAATCATTGACGATGTAACCCGCCTCCGCCGCCGTCAGGTAGCGGTTCACCGTCGTCAGATAGACCCCTGAGCGCAGCGCCGCCCAGATGACGTCGTAATAATCGATCCGGTTCTCGAGGAAAACGGCGACATGGCCGCCGCGCTCGATCCCCCTGTCACGAAAAAGCCGGGCGAGCCGGTTCGATCGATCGTTCAACGCCTTGTAGCTTCGCGTCTCGCCGGTCTGCGTGTCGATCACGGCCGCCCGGTCCGGCGCGACCGCCGCCCAATGCCCTGGATACATGGCCTCGTTCCTCCGTGAATGTTTTTGAGGGAGGGTAGGAAGC
>CAZBOC010000519.1:0-1559 GCA_964493225.1 uncultured Caulobacterales bacterium
CCGTCTTCGGATAATAGGTGAAATCGCCGGGGATGAGGACGGCGTCGGCGCCGAGCGCGTTGACCCGCGCTGCGATGCGTTTGATCGGCATGGCGTTGGCGAAGACGCCGTTATGCGTGTCGGCGAAGACCGCGAGACGCAGGGCGGGCGGATCGTCGAAGCATCGCCGGGAGAGCTGAGCCTCGTGCTCGCGCACAATGAGGATTCGCGGCTCGACGAAGCGCGCATAGGCGAGGATCGTCAGGCCGAAGAGCACCGCCATGGCGGCGATCGCGCGAAGGCCCCGAGTTTTCAGTGTGAGGATGATGAGCGCGGCCGCCGCCGGAAAATAGAGATAGCTCGCATAGTATATCCCCAGCTTGAGGACGAGGGGCGTTTCGATCGGCGACATGGCGCAAGACGGTCCTGGCGTTGTTGCGGGACGCTTAGAGTACACACCGTTAAGATTGGCTGTATTCGGCGCCAGACAGGGGCGCGGATGCGGCCGGATCATGAACCGACCATGCGAACCGACAGCTCAGGCGGCGTCGCCATTGGTCCGCATCGCCATAGCGCAGGATCTGTTGGAACGGCGGGATCGCTCAATAGAAATTCGGCGGCGATCATGGCCGAACGGTCTGGCGTTTCAGTCCTCCATCGCCGCTGAACGCCGCCTGATTATCCGGCATCCGGAGCGGGTCCCCGCGAGGCCGGCCCTCAGGCGCTGAGGAGCGCAGCGTCGATCGGCGCGACGACGCCGGCGCCGGCGGTGACGGCGGCGGTCAGGCCGACCGCTTCGGTGAGGTAATTCTCCGCATAGAAGGCGGCGAGCTTGCGCTTCGCCTCGGCATAGGCGGGGTCTTCCGCAGCGCGCGCCGCCATCGCGCCTTTGGCGAGGAAATGCCCGCCGGCGACATTGCCGAACTGTTTCAGGTAAGGCGTCGCGCCGGCGAGGACCGCCTCCTGATCGCCCGCCGCGGCCTCGAGGAGCCAGTTCGTGGACTGAAGAAGAGCGCCGGCCGCCTCGGCGAGGCGTGCGCCGACGGCCTCGAAAACGTCGTCGCCGGAGGATTTCAGCGCCGCGGCGTTCTCGGTGATCTCCTCGATGAAGTCCTTCGCCGCGGCCCCGCCGTCGCTCTGGAGCTTGCGGCCGACGAGGTCCATCGCCTGGATGCCGTTGGTGCCTTCATAGATCGGCGTGATGCGGACATCGCGCATGAATTGCGCCGCCCCTGTCTCTTCGACGAAGCCCATGCCGCCATGGATCTGGACGCCGAGGGACGCAACCTCGACGGCGCGATCGGACGACCAGGCCTTCGAGATCGGCGTCAGGAGCCCTTCGCGCGCCGAGGCCCGCGCCCGGCTTTCCTCGTCCGCGCCGCGACGGGCGAGATCATAGGCGACGCCGTTGGCGTAACAGATCCCGCGAGCGGCTTCGGTCAGCGCCTTCATGGAATAGAGCATGCGGCGCACGTCCGCGTGCTCGAAGATCGCGACCTGGTCGCCGGTCTTGACGCCGGCCGGGCGGCCCTGTTTGCGGTCCTGGGCGTATTGCAGCGCATGCTGATAGGCGGCCTCGG
>CAZBOC010000520.1:0-1544 GCA_964493225.1 uncultured Caulobacterales bacterium
GGAAGCGGTTCTGGGCGCGCATGCGGGCGGCGCTTTCCGCGCTGATGCCGTCCCAGGTTCCGTCATGGCCCTTGATGAGCTGGCTGAGTTCGTTGATGTCGCTTTGATAGGTCATGGCCTTCTCCGGTTTCGACGCCGCCCCCGCTCGGACGCTCGTTTGCAGTTCTCGCGCCGAGGCGTAACAGATCCCTTGACGCCCTGCGCAGACGCAAAAAAGTTTACCTGTAAAGATTGACAGGAAAAAACTGTGAAGTTGTAAGAATTTGACAACGCGGTTGAAGGTCTTCTAGCTGGCGCGATGAACGAACGCAGCGTCTATATCGGGGCGAAATTGAGGCGATTGCGCCGCGAACAGGGCCTCACCCAGGCGGCGATGGCCGAGGATCTCGGGATTTCGCCCTCCTATGTCGCCCTCATGGAGCGCAACCAGCGGGCCGTGACGGCGGAAATGCTCCTGCGCCTTGCGCGCACTTACGGGCTTGACCTGAAGGCGCTGGCGGACGCCGGCGAAGCGGGTCAGTCGCGCCGGCTGTCCGAAGCGCTGCGCGATCCTCTTTTCGCCGATATCGACTTCAGCCCCAGCGAGGCCGAGGACGTCGCCGTCGGCTATCCGGGCGTCGCCGAGGCGATCATGCGGCTCTACACCGCCTACAAGGAGGGCCAGATCGCCCTCGCCGACCGGCGCGCGGATGCGGGCGCGGAAACGCCCGGCCTCGTCGATCCGCTGGCCGAGGCGCGAAGGTTCCTGACCGCGCGGCGCAACTGTTTCCCGGTGATCGACGACAAGGCCGAACGCCTCGCCGGCGAGATCGACAAGGCCGGCGGCGAGGAGGCGTTTCTTCTCGCGCGCCACGACCTCGCGGTGCGTCGCCTGCCGCCGGAAATCATGAACGGGGCCCTGCGCCGGCTTGACCGGCATCGCCGCGAGCTTGTTATCGAAGACACGCTCGACGGGGCGAGCCGGCGCTTTCAGCTTTGTCTGCAGGCGGCCTATCTCGACCTCGCCGATCCCATCGAGGCGGCGCTCGGCGTAGGCGCCTTCGAGACCGACAATGGCCGCAATCTCGCGCGCCGGGCGGTCGCGAATTACGCCGCTGCGGCGCTGATGACGCCCTACCGCGCCTTTGTTAAGGCCGCCGAGGCGCGCCGTTACGACGTCGAGGCGCTCTCGCGGCAATTCGGGGCGAGTTTCGAACAGACAGCCCATCGCCTGACGACCCTGCAAAAGCCGGGGCGCGAGGGCGTGCCGTTCTTCTTCATCCGCGTCGATGCGGCCGGCAACGTCTCCAAACGCCTTGACGGGGCGGGCTTTCCCTTCGCGCGCCATGGCGGCTCCTGTCCATTGTGGTCCGTACACCATGCTTTCCGTTCGCCCCGCCAGGTGATCACGCAATGGGTCGAGTTGCCCGACGGCGAGAAGTTCTTCACGATCGCGCGGACCGTGACGGCAGGCGGCGGCGCCTATGGCGCGCCGCCCGCCCCGCCCCCCCAGTCGCGCCGCAGCGGGGCCAAACACCCCACCCCCCACAAAGAAAAAGGCCAAC
>CAZBOC010000521.1:0-1533 GCA_964493225.1 uncultured Caulobacterales bacterium
ATGCGGGGGGGCGTCATTTGTCGCAACCGCGTCGGTCAGCGGCAAAGATTTGTAAAGGGAATATATGTGTACGGCTCAGTCGCGGAGCATGCGCCCGCCCTCCTGAACGCCATGCGTCGCGCGCTAATGTCGCAGATTATCTGTATAAGGTGCATTCAATTTGCGACCAGGTCGCGACTGCGTCGTCGACGCCGCGGATCACTGCGTCGCGGATCACTGCGTCGCGGATCACTGCGTCGCGGATCACTGCGTCGCAGATCACTTCGTCGCGGGTGCAGCCTTCACGCGCCCTTTTCGGTCTCGTAGGCCGGCACGAAGGCGAGAACCGTCTGGAAAGCGGCGGCCGCGCCGGCGCCGCCCGCAACGCACAGGATCATGCCGCTGATCAACGGGCCTATGGCCGGCGCGGCGTATCGTCCTGTCGCGTAAACGATGACGAGGGCGAGGGCGGCGCGGGCGTAAAACCGCAGAAGGTCAGAGAACGGATCAGCCTTTGGTTTGAAATGGGCGGCGAAACGCGGCCGCGCGATCCAGATATACATCCAGCAGCCGAAACCGCCCGCGAGGACGGCGGCGACGAGGGAGCGGCCGTGATAGAGCGCGGAGAAAAGCTCGCGCGCCTCGTTGAAGCTGACCGCCGCTACCGCGGCCCCGATGACGCCGAACACGCCCGTGACGAAGAACGTCAAGGCGGGTCTTTCGTTGCGGGCGTTGCGGAACCTGTCGTTGTCGCCCTTGGGCGGCAGGCCGAAATTCCGGGTCATCGTCCTTCCCTCGGCGGGCGCTCTCCCGGAGGCGCTCCGGCGAGGCGGTCGGCGGCTTCGGTTCGGCGTGGGCGTTGCGTCACGGAGCGTCCAGGTGGTTCTTGATGTCGACGAAGACGCTTTCGAACATGTCCTTCGTCAACCGGCCAGTGTTCGTATTGTATCTTGAGCAATGGTAGCTGTCGAACACCGTCAAGGCGCGGCCGGCGAAATCGACGCGGTGGGCGGCGCCGTGGGCGAACGGCGCGTCCTTGCGCGCCACGCCGAGGGCGGCGAGGGTGGATTCGTGGGCGACCCTGCCGAGGCAGAGAACGGCGCGGAGGTTCGCCAGCGCGGCCAAGCGCGCGCTCAGATGCGGCCGACAGGTCCTGATCTCCGAAGCCGTGGGCTTGTTCTTCGGCGGAACGCAGCGCACGGCGTTCGTGATCATGACGCCCCGAAGTTCAAGGCCGTCGTCCGCGCGGGCGGCGTATTCGCCGGAGGAAAAACCAAAGCCCGCCAGCGTTCCATAAAGCAGATCACCCGCATAATCGCCGGTGAAGGGTCGCCCGGTCCGGTTGGCCCCCTGCAGTCCCGGGGCCAGACCGACGATCAACAAAGCGGCGTCGTCGGGGCCGAAGGACGGCGCAGGGCCGTTGAACCATCCCGGATGGGCCGCCCGGTTCTCCCTGCGGAAGTCGGCGAGGCGCGGGCATTTCCCGCAGTCGAGAGGCGGCTCGGGCGACTCCGATTGCGAAGGGCGATGAATTTGAACGCCCCCGATCAAACG
>CAZBOC010000522.1:0-1528 GCA_964493225.1 uncultured Caulobacterales bacterium
CCCGGCTTCGCCGCCCTTTGCGAAAAACACGGCGTTGTTTTCATTGGCCCGACGCCCGACGCGATCCGGCAGGTGGGCGACAAGCTGTCGGCGCGCGCCCTTGCCCAGAAAGCAGGCGTGCCGCTGACGAGCGGCAGCGAGAAGATCGACGACGTGGAGGAGGCGCTGCGGATAGCGGCGGGCATCGGCTATCCGGTCATAACGAAGGCCTCGGCGGGCGGGGGCGGGCGCGGCATGGTTGTCGCCAAGACCGAAAACGATCTCAGAAAAGGCTTCGACCAAGCCTCGCGAACAGCGCTTGAGGCGTTCGGCGACGGTACGCTTTTCCTCGAACGATATGTGGAAACCGCCCGTCACATCGAGGTTCAGGTTGTTGGCGACGGTCGTGGCGGCGCGGTTCATTTCGGCGAACGCGACTGCTCAATTCAGCGGCGCTATCAGAAAATGATCGAAGAAGCGCCTGCGGCGATACTCGATGACGATATTCGCGGCAAAATCCACGAGGCCGCAATATCGCTGCTGTCATCGATCAATTACCGCAACGCCGGCACCGTGGAGTTTCTGTATGACGTTGACCGCCGCGAGTTCTATTTCATGGAGGTCAACGCACGAATACAGGTTGAGCATCCTGTATCGGAGGAAATCACCGGTGCTGACCTCATCGAGACGCAAATTCAATTGGCGCTCGGGATGGCCGATCGCATCGCACAGCCGAAGGGCTTTGACGGCCATGCGATCGAGGCGCGCATTCTCGCCGAAGACCCTGATAATGATTTTATGCCGTCACCCGGCCGCATTGAAAAATGGTCGCCGCCTGAGGCCGAAGGCGTTCGTCTTGACAGCGCCATGCATTCAGGCGCGGTCATTCCGCCATATTACGACAGCATGATTGGCAAGCTGATCGTCAGTGGCGAGGACCGGGCGGAGGCGGTCGCGCGCATGGCGCGGGCTATCGCCGCCTTTGAGATCGAGGGCGTCAGGACGAACCTGCCGTTGCTCTCAAGGATTGTCAGCCACCCCGACTTTGTCGCCAACAAGCTGGATACGCGGTGGCTCGAGCGCGCCATCTTGTCAAAGCCAATCAGCTGAAAGATGCAGAACCCATGGCTCATGTGGAATTTCTCGATGAAACCCTCCGCGACGGACAGCAAAGCCTCTGGGGCATGCGCATGCAGGCGGGCATGGCCCTGCCGGCGTGCAGCCATCTGGACCGGACGGGCTTCCGCGTCATCGATCTTACCGGCTCGCATCACTTCGAGGTGCTGATCCGCCATTGCCGGGAAAATCCCTGGGCGATGATGGACGCGCTCGTCGCCGCTATGCCGCGCACAAGGTTGCGCAGCGGCATGCGCTCCAATGCAGCGGTGAGTTTCGGCACCACGCCGGACGCATTGATGGACGCCTGGATGCGCCAGTTGAATCGCCATGGCGCGAGAAGTTTCTGGATCTATGACGTCCTCTTCAATGTCGACAAGATGCACCGGCTCGCCGGGGTCGCGAAGGAATTCGGGTCGGATGTTGCGGGCGC
>CAZBOC010000523.1:0-1516 GCA_964493225.1 uncultured Caulobacterales bacterium
CCGCACGCGCGCGCCATATCCCGGTCGTCAAGCGCGCCGACATACTGGCTGAACTCATGCGCCTGAAATGGACCGTCTCGGTCGCGGGCACCCACGGCAAGACGACGACCACCACCATGGTCGCGGCGCTCCTCGACGAAGCGGGGCTCGACCCCACAGTGATCAATGGCGGCGTCATCAACGCCTACGGCGCGAATGCGCGGCTCGGCGAAGGCGACTGGATGGTCGTCGAAGCCGATGAGTCAGACGGCGCGTTTCTCCGCCTGCCGACGACGGTCGCTGTCGTCTCAAACATCGATCCGGAGCATCTCGATCACTGGGGCGACTTCGAAGCGTTGCGCGCCGCCTTCGACGCCTTCATTGAAAACACGCCGTTCTACGGTTTCGGCGTCGTCTGTCTGGACCACCCGGAGGTCCAGGCGCTGGTCGGGCGCGTGACCGACCGAAAGCTGATTACCTACGGCGCCAATCCGCAAGCGGACGTTCGCGCCGAGAATATCTCTTTCGAGGAGGGACTTGCGCGTTACGACATCGTTTTTCGCGAGCGCGGCGTCGAGCGGAGCCGGATCGACGGCGTGCGTCTTCCCATGCCCGGCGTCCACAATGTTCTGAACTCCCTCGCAGCGGCGATCGTCGCGAAGAAACTTGGCGCTGGCGACGACGCCATCCGCGCCGGCTTCGCGAAATTCGAAGGCGTGAAACGCCGCTTCACCAAGGCCGGCGAATGGAACGGCGCCACGATCATCGACGATTACGGCCACCACCCGGTGGAGATCGCGGCCGTATTGCGCGCCGCGCGCCAGGTCGCCAAGGGCAAGATCATCGCCGTCGTCCAGCCGCACCGATTTTCGCGGCTCCAGCGGCTGTTCGACGACTTTTGCGCCTGCCTGAACGACGCCGACATCGCCTTCATCGCAGACGTCTACGCGGCGGGCGAAACCCCTGTCGAAGGCGTTGATCGCGACGCCTATGTCGCCGGCGCCCTGAGCCACGGCCACAAGGACGTCCGGGCCCTGAAGGAATTTGATGACCTGGCGACGGAATTAGGAGAGATCGCCGAGCCCGGGGACTATATCGTATTCCTCGGCGCGGGCGACATCACCAAGCACGCGCATGCCCTTCAGGGGGCGCTGGAAGGCGAGGGCGGGCGATGACGGCGCGGGTCCCGCTCGCTTCCGCCCCGACCGTGCGCGGTCGATTGACGCCGCTAGCCGATCTCTCGGCGATCACCTGGTTCCGTGTCGGCGGGCCGGCTGATCTGCTTTTCACCCCCGCCGACGAAGACGACCTCGCGGCGTTCCTCAAGGCCCTCGATCCCGCCGTCCCGGTCTTCCCTATGGGCGTCGGCTCGAACCTTCTCGTGCGCGACGGCGGGGTCAGGGGCGTCGTGGTGCGCCTGGCGGCGCCGTTCAACAGGATCGATACGGACGGCGTAAGGTTGCGCGCGGGCGCGGCCGCGCTTGACGCGCAGGTCGCCAAACGCGCCGCCGCGGCGGGGATCGCGGGGCTTGAGTTC
>CAZBOC010000524.1:0-1511 GCA_964493225.1 uncultured Caulobacterales bacterium
CTGGCGCGGGTTTTCACCGATTACGAGCCCGGCATCCACTGGAGCCAGGCGCAGATGCAATCCGGCACGACCGGCATCAACACCGTGCGGATTTACAATCCCGTGAAGCAGGGCCTTGATCAGGACCCGGACGGCGCCTTCGTGCGGCGCTGGGTCCCCGAGCTCGCGTCCGTCCCTGACCCGTTCGTCCACGAACCCTGGAAATGGGAGGGCGCGGCGTCCATCCTCGGCAAGGCCTATCCGCACCCGATCGTCGATCATCTCGCGGCGGCGAAGGAGGCGCGCCAGAAAGTCTGGGCGGTGCGCCGCGGCGCGGATTTCCGCAAGGCCGCCGCCGGCATCCAGGAAAAACACGGGAGCCGCAAAAGCGGCATGCCCATGACCGGGCGCCGGCGTCCGCGCAAAACCGACGAGGCGCAGCTCTCCCTCGCCCTCGGCGAACCGCGCGGCCGCGACTAAGGCCGCAATCCGGCATCAATAGTTTTCACCGTAAACGGAGCTTTTATGGAACAGGCGTCATTCTTTGAGGACCAGCACGAAACCCCGCCGGAGACGGGGCCGACGCGCGCAACGGGTCTGTCGCGCCTTGAAGCCTTCGCGCCGCGGGCGGGCCGCGCCTATGCCGGAACGCGCAACACCGATACGGGGCCCGGCGCGCGCCGGAACGTCTCGGTCCTGTCGCCCTATTTGCGCCACCGGCTGGTCCTCGAGGAAGAGGTCCTCAGAGCAACGCTCGCGCGCCACAGCCTGTCGGCTGCGGAAAAGTTCGTGCAGGAAGTTTACTGGCGGGCCTATTTCAAGGGCTGGCTGCAGAACCGGCCGGGCGTCTGGGCGCGCTATCGCCGCGACGTTGCGGCGGGCCGAGAGCGCCTTGAGACCGAAGGGGGTTTGCGCAAAGCCTATGACCAGGCGGTCGCAGGCGCGACGGGGATCGACTGTTTCGACGCCTGGGCGCGCGAGCTGACGGAAACGGGCTATCTCCACAACCATGCGCGGATGTGGTTCGCCAGCGTGTGGATTTTCACCCTGCGCCTGCCCTGGGCGCTGGGGGCGGATTTCTTCTACCGCCGCCTTCTGGACGGCGATCCCGCCTCCAACACGCTCTCCTGGCGCTGGGTCGCGGGGCTCCACACCAAGGGCAAGAACTACCTCGCGCGCGCCTCCAACATTGAGCGGTATACGCAAGGCCGGTTCAATCCCGTCGGCCAGCTCAACGAGGCGGCGGAGGCCCTTGAGGAGCCAGCGTTCGACGACGGGCCGAAGGCGGCGCTCCCGGAGCCGGATGCAACGCTCCGCGGTCCCGTCGGTCTTCTTGTTACGGAGGAAGATTGCGCGCCGGAGATTGATCTCTTAACGGATGTCGATTTCGCCTCCGTGGCGGGCCTTTCCTGCGCCGAGGCGCGCTCGCCGGAGGGGGTGAGCGCAGACGTCGTCGCTTTCACGCGAGGCGCCGTCGGCGACGCCCTTTCGCGGGCCGGCGAAGGGGAGGCGCGAATTTTCTCCGCAGGCGA
>CAZBOC010000525.1:0-1507 GCA_964493225.1 uncultured Caulobacterales bacterium
CAGCCTGCCGGCGAGCACCCGCCGCACAAACGCCGCGCCGGCGCCGGCGCCCGCGTCCTTCTCAGCGAGCCCATGCGCCAATCGCGCTGTCTCGCAGGTTCCGGGCTGCGCCTGCGCCAGGACCGCTTGCGCGTTCGCGACGAATTCCCATTTAAGGGTGCGACGCGTCGCCGCTTGCGGGGCGCGCCGGATGCGAACAGACGCTTTTGAAAGGTCGGCCATGCAGTTTGAGAATTATACGGATCGCGCACGCGGTCTGATCCAGGCGGCGCAGGGCATTGCGCTGCGCGACAATCATCAACAATTCACGCCGGAGCACGTCCTGAAGGCGTTGCTCGACGATGAAGAAGGGCTCGCCGCAAATCTCGTGCGCGCCGCTGGCGGCGATCCCGCCGCAGCGCTGGCCCGGGTGGAAGCCGCGCTAGGGAAGCTGCCGAAAGTCGAGGGCGGGTCCGGTCAGCTCTACATGGCGCCGGCGACGGCCAAGGTTTTCGCCGCCGCCGAAGACCTTGCAAAAAAGGCGGGCGACCAGTTCGTCACCGCCGAACGGCTCCTGAACGCGCTCTCGATCGAAAGCGCGTCGGAAAGCGCCGAGATCCTGAAAGACGCGGGCGTGACGCCGGTCAGGCTGAACGCGGCGATCAACGATCTGCGAAAAGGACGGACGGCCGACAGCGCTTCCGCCGAACAGAGCTATGACGCGCTCGCGCGATATGCGCGCGACCTGACGGAGGCCGCCCGGGAAGGCAAGCTCGATCCCGTCATCGGACGCGACGAGGAAATCCGGCGCGCCATGCAGGTGCTCTCCAGGCGGACGAAAAACAATCCCGTGCTCATCGGCGAGCCCGGCGTCGGCAAGACCGCCATCGCCGAGGGTCTGGCTCTGCGCATCGTCGACGGCGACGTTCCGGAAAGCCTGCGCGACAAGCGCCTGCTGGCCCTCGACATGGGCTCGCTCATCGCCGGCGCGAAATACCGCGGCGAATTCGAGGAGCGGCTGAAGGCTGTTCTCTCGGAGGTCACTGGCGCGAGCGGGGAAATCATTCTCTTCATCGATGAGATGCACACCCTCGTCGGGGCGGGCAAGAGCGACGGGGCGATGGACGCTTCCAACCTCCTGAAGCCCGCGCTTGCTCGGGGCGAACTGCACTGCGTCGGCGCGACGACCCTCGATGAGTATCGCAAATATGTCGAAAAGGACGCCGCTCTCGCAAGGCGGTTCCAGGCCGTCTACATCGATGAGCCGACCGTCGAGGACACCGTCTCTATTCTCCGTGGTCTGAAAGAAAAGTACGAGCTGCATCACGGTATCCGGATCTCGGACACGGCGATCGTCGCCGCCGCGACCCTTTCCAACCGTTACATCACGGATCGCTTCCTGCCCGACAAGGCGATCGATCTCGTCGACGAGGCGGCGTCGCGCCTGAGGATGGCGGTCGATTCCAAACCTGAAGAACTCGACGAGCTCGACCGGCGCATCATCCAGATGAAAATCGAGCGCGAGGCG